>JAKIXL010000053.1 GCA_022709105.1 Thermoplasmatota archaeon
AAGATGCCTCTCTTCAGAGCGGTGAACCCTGCCCCTGCCGAACCGATAGGGCCGGTCACGGCCAGAAGGTCCCCTTTCCGAGCACCGCGACGGAGCAGCAGCTTGCCCTTGTCCGCCACACCCAAGGCGGTGCCGGCGATGACCATGCTGTCCCCTTCCTTTGTATCCCCCCCTAGGAGTTCCGCGCCGACGAACGTGCAGCAGTCCTGAGCCCCCTTGCTGATGCGAGCAAGGTCCTCGTATGGCAGGTCGCGAGGCAGCACGTATGCCAAGAGCAGGCCTACCGGCCGTGCGCCCATGGCCGCAATGTCGCTGAAGTTCACCGCTGCGGCGAACCAGCCTATCTGCCAATCTGTCATCCCCTTGGGAAGATGGGAGGCCCGGGAGACCACGTCGGTCGAGATTACCACGCACTTATCTCCGAGCTCCACCGCCGCGGCATCATCCCCAGGGCCCACAACGGCGCTGGTCCTCACATCATCAAGGAGCTGCGAGATGACGGCCTTTTCCCCGAGATCGGCCAAGGTCTTCATGCTCTGCGAACAGACCTCCAGGCATATATCATTTCCATTTTTCATCGCTAAGTGCCGCTTTCACCGAGGGCGATCGTGCATGGGGCTGATGCTGGATCGGACAATCTCTCGAGACCGCTCTCCCCATTTTCCGATCGGATTTGATGACAGGATGCGTAAGGTCATTCCTCAGGACGATATGGTCCACCGGTAGGCGATGAACATCCTCCGCTTGCCCGATCAAGCACTGGTCGGATGCCAGGCGCGACGCCGGGGTCAAGAGTGGGACCATGCTCGACCCTCAACCGGACACCAACCTCATGATCATTGACCCGTCGATCTCCATGCCGGAGGGGCGGGAAGGGGCCTCGGCGGCGAAGGGAGGGCAGGGACTCCCAGGTCGTGTTGAGGGAACGTTCTATGCGATCACCGCGTTCGAATGCCATCACCACCTCTCGATGGATGAGATGGTGAAAGGCGTGCAAGCCTGCATTGACCTCCTGGCGGTCAGTAGTCCTCGTGGCCTTTTCGAACATACCTCATTCAAACCGGAGAGGGACCGAGATGGGCGAGCGTTATTGGCAACGGTCCTCGATGGAGAACTGCAGCATCCTGGAGGAAGCGACCGTCCACAACGCTAGGGCCGACGGAACGCTTCCCGACCATGGCGGAGGAGCGCATCGATATCTTGCGCCGCTCCGGCTTAGAGGCAGTGGAAATGCTGTGATGATCATGCGTTCAAGCGGGCCCCGATCGCTCGAGGCAGGCAAACGGTTCAAGCATTTTGGCCGGGGCCTACGCTTATCTCCGCGCATGGGTCCATAAGTGCACCTGAGTGTTGTTGAAAAGGTGTTTTTCGCAGCTACGGTCCGGACCCTGTCGGAAAGCTCCCGATACCATGTCATACCTTATCAAAGTTTAAAATACGGGGTCCATCATTCCAAAACGGACCAAGCCATGAGATTGACCATCCCTTACGGAAAGGACGATAAGCAGTTCCTCAATCTGCCAGAGGAGAACTTCGCCGGTAAGATATATCCTAAGGACGTGGAGGTCGGCGACGAGCGCGCTGAGCTGCGGCGGGCCCTCGACAGGCCGGTGGCCGGGCCCTCTCTGGAAAAGTTCCTGGAGGGCGGCAAGGACATCGTGTTCATCGTGAACGACGGGACCAGACCGACGCCGACCTGCAAGGTCCTGGATGCGCTGGCCGAGAGGATGGACCTCACAAATGCCAGGTACCTCATCGCCACAGGCGATCACCGGGCCCCGACCGAGGGCGAGTACCGCTTCATATTCGGCAAACATCTGGAGAAGCTCCGTCCCAACATCCATTCTCATAGCTCCAGGAACGATCCCTGCGTGTTCCTGGGCACCTCAAAGAACGGCACCGAGATGCTGGTGAACGAGATGGCGGTGAACGCCGATCGGCTCGTGATCATCACATCGGTGGAACCGCACTACTTCGCCGGTTATACCGGCGGCAGGAAATCGTTCCTGCCAGGTGTGGCGGCCAGGAAGACGATCGAACAGAACCACAAGCTGGCGATGAAGCAAGAGGCACAGGCCCTGGTGCTCGAGGGGAACCCGGTGCACGAGGACATGATGGATGCCCTGAAGGTGGTGAAGGACAAGCCCATATTCGCTATCCAAATAGTGCTCGATCGCCACCAGAACATCTACAAGGTAGAGGCCGGGGACCTGCACGAGTCGTTCGCCCACGCCGTCAAGTGGGCCAATGAGGTGTTCTCTGTCAAGATCAAGGAAAAAGCGGAAATCGTGGTATCGATCGCCCCATACCCCATGGACGTTGACCTTTACCAGTCACAGAAGGCGCTGGACAACGGCAAGTGGGCCCTCAAGGAAGGGGGAACGATCATCATGGTCTCGAAGTGCCGGGAAGGCATAGGGCACGATACCTTCCTTCAACAACTATCCTTGTCCGAGGACCCCCGCAAGGTCCTGGAGAACCTGGCCAAGGAGTACAAGCTCGGCTACCATAAGGCGGCCAAGATGGCCGAGATCGCAGTATGGGCTGATGTCTGGGCCGTCACAGATCTCGACCCTGAGCTATTGAAAAAGGCCAACATCAGGCCGTTCGCCACGGTGCAAGAGGCCGTCGACGCCGCGCTGGCCAAGAACAAGGATGCCAAGGTGCTGATCAACATGGATGGCAGCATAACAGTTCCCAGGGTGGGATAGGATGGCCGACAAGATCGATGCGAAGAACCTCATGGATGTCAAGAAAGAGATGATGACCTGCACCATGTGCGGGTTTTGCAAGAGCGTGTGCCCGGCCTTCGAGGACATCGGTTGGGACCCCGGGGTGGCGAGAGGCAGGGTGATCCTCTCTTACGGGCTCATGCAGGGCGAGATACCGGCCGACGAGTCGGTGGTGGAGGCCCTCTATCAATGCACTACCTGCAAGGACTGCGAGCGTCGTTGCCCGTCAAAAGTGAAGGTCGTCGACATAGTCGAGCGGGCCCGAAGGGATATCGTCGCCTCAGGAATAATGCTGCCCAGCCACCGCAAGGTGGTCGAAAGCATCCTCGACAACGGCAACCCCTACGCGGAGCGGCGCCCCGTCCCCGAGGTCTTCGGGGAAAAGCCTCGAAAGGCCAAGCTTGGCTACTTCATCGGGTGCACCTCGGCCTATCGGAACCCTTCGACGGCAAAGGCCACGATATCGATATTGAAGAAGCTGGGCGAGGACTACACCCTGCTGGATGAGTCCTGCTGCGGCAGCGTCATGGAAAGGATCGGTTGGAAGGAGGAGGATGTGGCGGCGCAGATGAGGAAGAACATCGACGCCATAGTCTCCCTGGGAGTGGAGGAGGTGATCTTCTCCTGCGCAGGTTGCTACCGCATGTTCAAGGAGGAGTACCCGAGGCATGTGGACGTGCCGTTCAAGGTGCTCCATGTGGCTGAATATCTAGCGTCAAAGGACCTCAAGCCTTCAAAGCTGGAGAAGAAGATAACCTACCATGACCCGTGCCACCTGGGACGGCACACCAAGGTGTACAAGGCACCGAGAGAGGTGCTGGCCAAGATCCCGGGAGCGCAGTTCAAGGAGATGCCCCGCAACGCCGAGACCTCTCGCTGCTGTGGCGGCGGTGGAGGCGTCCGCTCCGCTTACCCCGAGCTGTCCGGTCAGATCGCGGAGAAGCGGGTGGAGGAGGCCAAGTTCGCCGATGTCATGGTGACCACCTGCCCATTCTGCGTGAACAACCTGAAAGTTGGAAAGGAAAGCTCCAAGGCCAAGGTGGAGATAATCGACCTGGTCGAGCTGATCGAGCCTCTGCTATGATATGTTCGTCCGCCTAAGGCGCTACCGCTCGTGGGCCGAGGTCCGCGAAGACCTCTCAAGGATGAGGATGCCTATGCCACCTATGCCGGACGCTCCCCTTCCTCTCGCTCTCTTCATCGAGGGGGTGGGAGCTGAGGATGCATCGAGGCGGGCCAGGGATGCCGGGCTCACCTCGAGCTTCTCGGACATGGGACATCATCCTCGGGCCTGCCTACTGGGCGGTGCGGACGACCTGCCTTCCGGAGCCAGAGCGTTGCTGGGGGACGATGCTGCGGCAAAGGTCATCGAGGCCTATCGCTCGAACGATGCCCCGTCAATGGCCATGCCCGGCGGTAAGCTGATATTCGACCGCCCTCTGGTCATGGGCATTTTGAACCTG
Organism: Thermoplasmatota archaeon; assembly: GCA_022709105.1. Lineage (GTDB taxonomy): Archaea > Thermoplasmatota > Thermoplasmata > Methanomassiliicoccales > Methanomassiliicoccaceae > UBA6. The sequence goes on from JAKIXL010000053.1 coordinate 4,196, forward strand.
ACGCCCGATTCCTTCTCCGACGGCAGCTCGCACACCACTGTCGAGGCAAGCGTTCTCAGAGCGTTGGCGATGACCGAAGAGGGGGCGGACATAATCGACATCGGAGGCGAATCCACACGGCCTGGGGCGGACCCTGTCAGCGCGGAGGAAGAGCTTCGCCGCACCATCCCGGTGATCAAGGAACTAGCAGAGCGCACCGACGTGCCAATATCCATAGACACGATGAAGCCAGAGGTGGCGAGGGAGGCCGTCCGGGCGGGTGCCCAGATGATCAACGACGTTTCCGGGCTTAGGTCCAGAGAGATGGTGGAGGTGGTCGCGGACACAGGAGCGCCCGTAGTGCTCATGCACATGTTGGGCGAGCCCAAGACCATGCAGAAAGAGGTCAGCGAGGAGAGCTACGATGATGTCATCAGCGACATCATGTGGTTCTGGGAGCAGCGGATGGAGACGGCAGAAAGCTTGGGACTGCCAAGGGAGCGCATCCTGCTCGATCCCGGCATCGGCTTCGGCAAGCTCCAGGAACACAATCTCGATATACTGCGGCGGACCAGGGAGCTGAGGTGCAGTGGACGCCCTCTGTTGATCGGGGCCTCGAGAAAGGGCTTCGTGAGCAGGATAGCCGGAGACACCGCAGAGCGCCGTGGCGGGGGCAGCTTAGCCGCCGCGGCGGTGGCAGCCCTTAACGGGGCGAACGTCGTGCGGGTGCATGATGTGCCGGAGACCGTGGGGGCTCTCAGGCTGCTCGATGCCCTCCGATCTAGATGAAGGACAGCACCCATATCAGCACCAGGGCGGCCGCCGCGCCGACGTAGAACAGCTTCATCCTAGCGCTCCCCCGTTTCCTCTTGACGGCGTGATCGACCATGCACTGCTCCGAGCAATATTCCAAGCGCTCGGACATGGGATCATCGCAGTTGGGACAGTGCTTGTGCGGCGGAAGATGTACGGGCATACATTGGTTGCTATGTCCCGGCCTGATTTAATCCTTGGCCCCGGCGAACAAAATGCTTGAAGCGGTTCCGGACAAGCGGCCCCATGAGCCCTTCGGTCCCCCGCGGTACGATGGTCGCCGCCACATGGCCGATGGGCATCTCGGCCTCGACATCTAGCTCCAAGCAGGACTGCGAACCGTTAGGCTGCCGATCTGATCGAGGCCCCGCTCCGTAGAGTTCTCCATCGCCGGCCCGCATGGCCGTCGCTGCCTGCAGGCCAATAGATGATGGCGCTTCAGGGCCAAATGAGCAGACCGCATAAAGGAAAATGGTGCTGGGACGGAGACGGTGCTGTGGGCCGATAGGGACATCAGGTCCTGCCTGTCCGATCCCCTCACGCTCGGGACGGCGGTCTAAGGATTTATCTATGGATAATCTCTTCCGGGCGGTCATGTGGAAGGTACTCGGAGTGGAGACCATAATGATCAAGGCAGATGAAGTATGGGTAGATCGCCTGACCAATCTGTCCAAGAGGAAAAGGGACAGTCCCCGGTTCCGTGAGCTCCTGGGAAAGGCCGATCTAAGATACTTCTATGATACCGTCAGGAACGTCCACGTGTTCTTCCTCAAGTTTCCCCCGACCGTCACCATGGAGGAACTGGAGTTCCTGCGAGATTATATCGTCAAGCTCCATGCCGCTGCCAACGTCCCGGTCGTGGAGTTCGACGGGGTCCCCCAGCGAGCCTCTGTGGCCATGACCTCGGAGGAGGACGTGGACGACCACAAGAAGCGCAACAATTGGTGGGAGAAGGAAGATGGCGGGGAGCAGACCCAGTCCATCTGACCAGGGCTAGGCCGGTATGCCTGCCCTGGCGATCAGGCCCTGAAGCTTCGACGCCCCTATTGCGGGGTCCGCACTCTGAGACCTCGTCCAATCCTGAAGCTTCCTCAATCCTCGACCGTTCTCCAAGATGGACCTAGCCCTTTCCACGCCGTTCCGCAATGAATCCGCTCGCCCCATCATGTAGAGGATAGGGGAGGCGTTCAGGCAGACGATGTCCTGCTCAACCCGGCCCCCACCGCCTCCAAGGATGCGGAGCAGCCTCAGGGCCTCCGACTCTCGGTCACCGGAGGTCAGCAGGTCCTCCTCCCTCGCAAGCCGGATGCCCATCATTTCGGGCGTTATGAAATAGGATGAGATGGACCCTTTGCGGTCCAGCTCCATGATGGTCGTCGGTCCGAGGGTGGACATCTCATCCATCCCTTTGGTGCCTGGTCCGTTCTTTCCGTGAAATACAATGGCCCTATGATATCCAAGCTCCCTCATCGTCTCCAAGGTGGGAGCGATCATAGAGGGCGAGTACACCCCCCTCACGCCAAAGCGAGGCAGAGCAGGGTTCGCCATCGAGCCGGCGACATTGAGGATCGTTCCGAACCTGATCTGAGACAGTATCCTCCCAAGCGCCGTGGGGTGCACCTTGGAAGACATCCCGTTGAACACCCCTATGCCTGCGGTCTCGATGCTCCTCTTCACCACGGACACATCACACTCCACGTCCACGCCGAGCGCCTCAATGATGTCGATGGTCCCACATCGAGAGGTTATCGCTCTCGCACCATGCCTGGCCATGACCACCCCATCGGCAGCAGCGATGATCGAGGCGGCGGTGGATATGTTGAACGTCTTAAGCGCGTCCATGCCCGTTCCGCAGTTGTCCACCAGAGGCGAGCTGACGTTAGGGGTGACCTTGATGGTATCGAACTCATAGATGGCCTCCCAGCTTCCCGCGATCTCCTGGGGCGTGGCGCCCTTGGCAGTGATGGCGGCAAGGAACGCCCCTTGCTGCAGGTCCGGCTGTTCGCGGAGAAGCACCTGCCGAAAAAGCTCCTTGGCCTGGGCACGGGAGAGGTGCTTTCCTTTCATGAGGCTGTTCACTGCTGCACCGAAGGTCCGTAGCTTCTCATCCATCCTTTCACCCTTTCATGTCATCGATCACACACTTGAGCGCAAGGCGTTCCTCGATCAATGTGAACGCCTCCTCGATCGAGGTCAGGGGCATCCTCCTTGAGATAAGGGGGCGAAGGTCCAACTTTCCCGATGCCAGGGTCCGCAACGCCTCCGCATCGCTGGAGCTGGTGCAGCCGTACGCTCCTACCAGAACAAGCTCGCGGTAGTGCAGAATATTCATGTCCAAGGTGCTCGGGGGTTCTCCCTTACGTAGACCGGAGAAAGCGCAAATGCGTCCGCGCGGGGCCATGGCCCTGAGAAGTCCATCGTTCACTTTCACCTTCGGAGTGGCAAGGATGGCCACGTCCGCCCCTCTCATGGCCGTTCGTTCCGCGATCGCATCGAACGGGCCATCTGCAGGGTCCACCGCATGCTCCGCGCCCATGCGCAGCGCGAGCCTCCTTCGCTCCGGGTCAGGCTCGATCACGAGAACGCTCGCTCCTTTGCTCGAGGCAAGGGCCGCGTGCATCAGGCCCATTGGCCCTGCGCCGAAGATGGCCACCACGTCGTCTTGTTCGACCCGGGCCATAGATTGGCCGTGCACGCAGCACGCCAAAGGCTCGGTCAAGGTCGCCATGACGGGGTCCAGGTCATCGGGGAGGAGGTTCGTTCCATGGCCGTCGATCAGCTGCCCAGGGATGGCCATCCGCTCAGCGAAGCCGCCGTCCTGATTGAATCCGACGATGCCTTGTTCGGAACACATGTTGTCCTGGCCTCTCAGACAGGACCGGCATCTCCCGCAGGGGATCCCTGGCCATATCTGTATGGCATCGCCGACGCTTAGGCTTGAGGAACGTGTCTTCACCACGGTCCCCACGACCTCATGGCCAAGCACGCGGGGATAGGTCAGGTCCTTCTGCCCGGTCCTGACCATCTTGATGTCGGTCGGGCAAACGGCACATGCGATGACCTCGATGATCGCTCCGCGCTCAGGACATCGAGGCTCGCATATATCCTCGATCGACAGGTTCCCGGGCCCTCTCAGAACTGCAGCCCTCATGTTGCCACCCTCGGTTGGATGGTCCATCCAACCACGTTCGGTGCACGACAGCTAGGAGTATATATCGGTTTTCCAGGGTCAGTGAGAGTTGGATTATATATCCAACTCTATCTGGATGATGGATGGATCAGGCCTCATCCTTAACCATAACGCCTGTCCTCCTAACTGTGTAGGAGATTACCGGGACCGAGCTGTTCGCCCTCTTGCGAGCTTCGTGGACGAGCCGTTTCATCTGCCCGCAGCAGGGTACTTCCATATGCACCACGGTGATCTCCTTGATCGAGTTTGCTTTTAGGATCGACGCCAGTTTTTCGATGAACTCCTCGTTATCATCGAGCTTGGGGCATCCTATGACCGTGGTTCGGTCCCTGATGAACGAAGGATGCATGGCAGCAAAGGCGAATGCCGTGCAATCACCGGCCAGAAGGAGCTTCGCATCCTTGAAGTACGGTGCGTTCGGGGAGACGAGTCGCATCTGTATAGGCCAGTTGGTCAGCTCGGAGCCCTCCCCGACCGGAGTGACCGGTCCGGCCATAGGCTTCATGACCATAGGCACCGCCGAAGGGCAGCCGCATTCCGCGTTCCTTTTCTTGGACTCGACGTATCTCATCGCCGCCTCCTCATCGAACGGCTCCGCCTCCCGCTCCACGATCCTCAGAGCCCCTTGGGGGCAGTTGCCCAGGCATGCGCCCAACCCGTCGCAGAACATGTCTCGGACGACCCTTGCCTTTCCATCCCTGATCTCAATCGCGCCTTCGGCACATGCTTCCACGCACTTGCCG
>JAKIXL010000054.1:0-1555 GCA_022709105.1 Thermoplasmatota archaeon
CTTCCTGGACTCCCCAGAGTCCGGGGCGGTCATGTCCAAGGCCTCGTCGGTCCGCCGGCCGACGATTGCAGTGTGGGGTTCCTCGACGAAGCGGTGCACCGAGCCGCTGTTCCACTGGTACCTCCTCGCGTACCCTGATGGATCGCACATGCCTTGCTGCACTACCGTCCAGTTGCCATCAGGATCGAAGATCAGAGCGTGGTGATACAGACTATGGCCGTCCTGTATCGCCGCACTGTCGACCTTGGCGCACATCCTGGACACGTAAACCAGGCGCCCCTGCTGCTCCTCAGAGAGATCGCACAGATCGGCGTGGAAGACTATCTCTTCCGGCGTTCTGAGCGATGCCCTGCCCTTCCCCCCGACCATCAGCAGGTCCTTTCGGCCCTCCAATGATCTCTTCAGAGCCCCGCAGGTGACCGTTGTAGAGCCGGAGGATAGCTGGTCGAAGCCCAGAACGCATGAGAAGGCCTGGAACCAGAAAGGGTCGGCCAGTTGCCGGAGGTACTCCTTGCTCCCGCATTCCCTCACCATCACGTCCGATATCGCGCCGGCCAGCTTCACCATCCGGTTGAACAGCCAACGGGGAACGCTGCCGGTTTGGAGGGGGAGGTCGGTGATGCCGGTGCGGGACACGCTCTCGCTCACGACCGCTCAAGGCATAAACGTTTCCAGGGGTCAGGCGGTGAACGACGCCTTCTTCCAACGATCGTCCCAATGCCTCGGCGGTTCGCGCCGCCGGACAGCGCGTTCCGGTCCTTGGAGCGCTCCCCGGCAGGCGAAAGTCATCTCTCAGCGGCAGAAGTGACAGCAGTGCCACGGGGGTGGGGCGCCGGATCAGGGCGAGAACATAGTGGTGGTCGCCGTCGGCAGCACGCTCCGCAGCCTCACCATGTGCGGATGGAACAGTCTCATTTGGTCGGGGAACTCCGGCTCCCGGCCGACGATCTTGGACACTGCCCTCACCTCGGCCCTGCCCATCACCTTCCACGAGCCTCCGCCCTCGTCCCCGGTGTCGGTCATGATTATGATAGGCAGCCTAAGCTTGGACCGGTCCGCGGGATCGACGATGGAGGCCAAATGCTCCAGCTCGCCTCGCTTGATGTGGTAGCGGATGCCGTCCTTCCCTTCATAACCTGCCTCCGCGGCCTTCAGGAGATCGGCCAGGGAGGCCCGCTTGGACGGAACGTGTCTGTTCATCATCTCCAGGAGCTTGCGTATCTGGGTCTCGTCCTGCATCGCTCTGCACTAGGTCAAGGGAAGGTATGAACCTTTGGCCGGGACGGTTCGAGCGCTCATTTAGATCCCGGCCCATCCTGCTGAGGGCATTTCGCCCAGTTCAGGGAGAGCGATTAATATCGTTAAGGTGCATGTGATGACGAGAACGATGACCCTGGAAGACCGACCGGACCTGAAGGCCATGCTGGAGACGCATCCATGCTACAATGAGTGCGCCCACCGTAAGTTCGCCCGGATGCACCTGCCTATCGCGCCGAAGTGCAACATACAGTGCAATTTCTGCAACCGTAAGTACGACTGCACCAACGAGTCCAGG
>JAKIXL010000054.1:1565-8599 GCA_022709105.1 Thermoplasmatota archaeon
GGCGTGACCTCGGAAGTGCTCACCCCGGAGGAAGCGGTGGAGAAGATACGCTTCGTCAAGACCAAGGTCCCGTACCTCAGCGTCATCGGCATTGCCGGACCAGGGGACCCGCTGGCCAACGAGGAAACGTTCCGCGCGCTGGAGCTGGTGGGGAAGGAGTTCCCAGAGCTCACCCTGTGCCTGAGCACCAATGGACTGAACCTGCCGAAAAGCGTGGACAGGCTGAGGGACCTCGGCGTTAGGTTCCTCACCGTCACCGTGAACGCCATCGAGCCCGAGGTCGGCGCCAAGGTCTATGACTTCGTGCACTATGAGGGCAAGAGCTATCACGGCAAGGAGGCCGCGGAGATTCTCCTCCGGAACCAGCAGGAGGGGATCAAGAGGGCGGTTGAAGCTGGGATGCTGGTCAAGGTGAACTCTGTGCTCATCCCGGGCATCAATGCCGATCATCTGCCGGCGGTGGCGAAGAAGGCGAAGGAGCTCGGGGCGTACATCATCAACATCCTTCCGCTGATACCGGTTCCGGGCACCAAGTTCGAGAACCTCTCTGCGCCGACCGCCAAGCAGCGCAAGGAGCTTCAGGACCTGTGCGAGGTGGATATCAGACAGATGCGCCACTGCCGCCAATGCCGGGCGGACGCCATCGGCCTTCTGGGGGAGGACCGTTCGGCGGAGTTCGCCCACTTCACCTGCGCCGCCTCGGCCAAGGGAGAGCAGAGCGGCCCCTTGATGATGGAGGTGGAGGGCGACACCAAGTACCGCATCGCAGTAGCCTCCAGCGACGGGAAGAACGTCGACCAGCACTTCGGCCAGTCCCCGGTGTTCCACGTGTTCATGGTCGAAGGACCTTCGATCCTCGAGCGCGAGGGCATCGATGTCAGCGAGCTGCAGGAGGTCCCGCTGTTCGGACCGGAGCATCGGGCCAAGCTGGAGAGCACGGCGGAGAAGCTGAGGGGCGTTGACGCCGTCATATCCACCCAGTTCGGGGAGATCGCCATCAAGGTTCTGAGGGACAGAGGCATCATACCGATCGAGGACGCTGGTGACGTCAAGTACGTGCTGCGCAAGGCGACCGAATCGATCTTCAAGGAGCGGTCGGCCACCTTCCAGTGAAGTGATCGGCATGAAGGGCTCGGAGCTGCTCGTCAGATGCCTGGAGGCTGAGGGCGTGGAGCGCGTGTTCGGCATACCAGGGGAGGAGAACCTCGACCTCATGGACTCTCTTCGGGATTCTAGCATCGAGTTCGTTCTAACACGTCATGAGAGCAGCGCGGCGTTCATGGCCGGGATGACCGGCCGGCTGACCTCGAGGCCGGGGGTGTGCCTCACCACGCTGGGCCCGGGGGCGGCGAACATGGTCATCGGGGTGGGGGAGGCGTACCTGGGATATCAGCCCATGGTCGCCCTGAGCGGGCAGCTCAGTCGAGCGTGTCAGCGCGAGCCGAGGAAGCAGTTCTTGGACCTTATGTCGGTCTTCCGTCCGATCACCAAGGAGGCCATCTCCATCGGGACCGCTTCTGAGGTGCCCTCGGCGGCCAGGCGGGCGTTCGACGTGGCCTCCGGGGAGCGCCCGGGACCGGTATACCTGGAGCTGCCGGAGGACGTGATGAAGGCGAGCCGACCTCCTGTCAAGCGCTCAGCGCCCGATCGTCCTGGCCGGTGCGGGAGTGGTGCGTGCGCGCGCCTCCGCCGAGCTGGTGCGCTTCGTGGAGCGGTGGAACGTCCCGGTGGCGATGACGTGGCTGGGCTCCGGCGCCGTGCCGTTCGATCACCCGCTGAGCCTGGGGACGGTGGGGTTGAGGAAGGCGGACATGGCGAGAGCGGCGTTCGAGGCCGCGGACCTCGTCATCCTGGTCGGCTTCGACCTTATGGAGTTCGAGCCGCAGTACTGGAACTTCGGAACGGCGAAGAAGGTGGCGTACATCGGGGCGGCGCCATGCGATTCCGTCCCGGGGTTCTCGCCGGACGTCCAAGTAGTGGGGGATTTGAACCGGTCGCTGCGGGATCTCGCCGGCATCGGAGGGGCGGGGACCAACTGGACCGAGGAGTTAAAGGCAAGGCTCTTGGACCAGATCGAACAGGTGCCTCCGGAAGGACGAGGCGTCAAGCCGCAGGCCATCGTGCGCGCCATCCGGAACGCGCTGGGCCGTGAGGACGTCGCGGTCTCGGACGTCGGGGCGCACCTGCTGTGGATGGCGCAGCGGTATCCGGTGTACAAAGAGAACACGCTGCTGCTGAGCAACGGCCTAATACCGATGGGCGTAGGCGTGCCGTGGGCCATCGCCGCCAAACTGGCATGTCCGGAGCGGAAAGTGGTTGCATCCGTGGGTGATGGGAGCTTCGCCATGACCTCGATGGAACTGATGACTGCGAAGGAGCAGGGGGCGCCTATCGTCACCGTAGTGTGGGACGACAATGAGCTCGCGCTCGTCCGGATAAAGCAGGAGAGGGCCTTCGGCCGCAGTCACGGCATCGAGCTCGGTAATCCGGACATCGTCAGGTACGCGGAGTCACTGGGCGTCGCCGGCTACCGCGTCTCGACCGGTGTTGAGCTGGGCGAGGCGCTCGCGCGCTGCCTGCGGGACGATGAGATAGCGGTGATCGATGTCGCGGTGGACCGCAAGGAGGCGGCGAGGCTTATGCCCCCATGATGCAGGCCTCAACTCCGTGAAGTCCCTGCTCATTCATACTTTTTAAAGCAGAAGGCGATGAAAAGGGGTTGGCACTCATGATCGCTATTTATTTCCGCCTCTGATTATTTCTGTCTCAATCAGCTCTTAACTGGTCATCACATCAACAATGGATTGAACGATCTTCCTTGATGGAGAAAAATCCACTGGTTTCAATTTTCCTGGATCGCTGATATAAGCTATCTGAACAAATGCGCGTTCATGACTCACTTTCGGTCACGTCCGAATAAGTTCTTTAAATCCAATGTGCATTTCATTGATTGGGCATATGATCGCCAAAGGAAGAATATTGGCGATTTTCGGAGCAGACATCACTAGCAGCTAATATGCAATATTATATATATATTATCAATATAATAGAAATAAATAATTATTATATACTTATTGAACTATTTCATTCTGGGGATCTTGTGAGAACGAGATACGTAGATTTGTTCATACAAGCTACAGGTTTCAAGCCCTACCCATACCAAATCGAGCTAGCTACCTCAGAGCATTGGCCAGAGGTCATAGAGGTAGAGACCGGAGTTGGAAAGACGGCAGCGATCGTCACAGCATGGCTTTTTAAGCGAAGGTTCTCGACCTGTGAAGCAAAGGCATCCACTCCAAGGCGACTTATCATTTGTTTACCGACCAGAGTGCTTGTGGAGCAGACCTATCTGTCTGCAATGAGCATCCTGAGGAGGCTGGGCATTGGATCTGATTTTTATGATACCGAAGGCAGACGTGACGATGGTGTGCTGATCTCAGTTCTTTGGGGCGGCGATGTAGATAATGACATTGATCATTTTCCAGAACGCGATATGATAATCGTCGGAACTCAAGACATGCTCCTATCGAGAGCCCTTAACCGAGGATATGCGATGAGCAAGTTCCGATGGCCCGCCCATTTTGCAATATTGAACAACGATTGCCTTTGGGTCATGGATGAGGTCCAACTCATGGGGCCAGGACTGCAGACATCAGCTCAGCTTGAGGCATTTCGTTCTCGGATGGGCACGGTAGGAAACCATTTTACGATATGGATGAGCGCAACAATGGACCTGACGGGCATCAATACGGTGGATCATCCTTTGGACATGAACTATGTTCGAACCCTTAGGCTCAGTTCCGAGGATAAGGTCAATATGCAGGTGTCGTCGATCCTCGAAGCGAAAAAGACCGTCCGTGTATCTCCTGTGAACCTTGAGAAGGATGAGAAGAAGAACGGAAAGGCCATAGCTGCCAGGATAAAGGAGATCCATGAACCCGAGTCCCTTACCTTGGTCATAGTGAACACAGTTTCGAGAGCTAGAGCTATCTTTTCTGAGCTTGAGAGGATGGGCGATAAGACACCCATTGTTCTCTTGCATTCCCATTATCGCCCATCCGATAGATCCCTTCAGTATGAGAGAATAAAGCAAGAGGACGACCTCATAGTTGTAAGCACGCAGGTGGTGGAGGCAGGCGCGGACATTTCATCAAAGAACATGATCACGGACCTAGCGCCATGGCCCTCTATGGTCCAGAGGTTCGGCCGTTGTAATCGTCGCGGTGAGCATTCCGAAGCGACCATCGAGTGGTTGGACCCAGGAATCGAACTCGATCCGAAGGGGGTGCTCCCCTATGAGGTCGATGACCTGTCGCATTCCCGTGAATTGATCATGAATCAATCCGATGGTTCGCCATCGGCCATTTCCAGACTGAGTGCTCAGCGTCCATCCAAGATCTTACCGGTCATAAGGCGTAAGGACCTGGTGGATCTGTTCGATACGACGCCTGATCTGTTGGGGAACGAGCTGGACATCTCTAGGTTCATCAGAGCGAACGACAACAAGGATGTTTTCGTGTTCTGGAGGACTATCATAGATGGAACGCCGAATGTGACAGCGGCGCCTTCTCCTGAGGAGCTGTGCAGCGTACCCATAGGCGATATATCAAAATTCGTGGATAAGAACGATGCATGGATCTGGGACCATGTGGTTGGGAAATGGTCAAAGATCTTGCAAGGTGAGGCACGGTCGGTCCGTCCGGGTCAAATAATCCTTCTTGATCGAGAAAAAGGAGGCTATTCGGCTTCAAGGGGATGGACAGGGTCCGAAAAGGATATCCCGACCGCCATCGAGAATCGAGAGGGGTTGAGGTCCGATAGTTTGAACTCCGATGCTTGGTCCGACACGGGGTGGATCACGCTTATGGACCACACCGAACATGTGATCAAAGAGGTCGAAGGGCTTGGAACGGTGATTCCCCCTGAACACATGGATGTCCTTAAAGAGGCAGCCAAGTGGCATGACATAGGTAAGGCCCATGAAGCTTTCCAGAACATGATCCTAATGGATGAGGGGAGGAGAGATGCAGTGTGGGGGAAAGCACCAAGACAGAACGGTGCTCAATTCTTCACGACCTCCAAAGAAGGAAGGAAAATCCTCAGGCCATATTTCCGTCATGAGCTGGCATCCGCTTTGGCATATATGGCCAGACAAGGGAGGAGTCCCACGAACGACCTCATTGCATATCTGATCGCTGCGCATCACGGCAAGGTTAGAGTTACTCTTAGGTCGGTGCCATCTGAAAATGGACCGGATACCAGCACTCTGTTCGCACGAGGCGTATGGGATGGGGACGTGATAAGCTTCCCTGACATGATCGGCACCGATATAATTCTAGATCTAACCCCCATCCGCTTGGGAACCTCGAGCTGGTCAAACATGTCAATAAGGTTGCGTGATAGGATCGACATGGGCCCTTTTAGATTGGCCTATTTGGAAACGATGTTGCGCATTGCCGATTGGAGGGCTTCGAAGAAGGAGGCCATGGCATGAGCGGTGTACGGGAAATGGTAAAACTAGAAGGATGCTCGCTTCAGCCTCTTGGTTCTTACTTAAAAGCACTGGGCATATTCAGGATCATCGCGGAACAGGTCGACCCGGAAGCCGAGCTTTTTTTCAATGGAAATCGCTTCTGCATTAGATCGCTACTGAATGATGAGAACCTTCTCTCCTTTCTTGAGGAAAAATACCAACCTACGCCTATTATGGCGCCGTGGAACGGAGGCAGCGGTTTCTATCCAAAGGACAACTTAACCGCCATCAATTGGATACGAGAGAGCAAAGGAGATAGGTTGGCGAATTATCGCGAAGGGCTTCAAATCGCCACTCAACTCATGGCGTCTTGGAGCGACAAGCCTAAAAAGGATGATAAGGAAATGTTGTTGCAGGCCTGCAGAGCTTCTTTGCCTGATAAGACTGTGGAATGGCTTGACGCAGCGTTTGTGCTTGGCACCGAAAGTCCTCGGTACCCTCCTTTACTGGGAACAGGCGGGAATGATGGTAGATTGGAGTTTACCAATAATTTTATGCAAAGGTTGACCGACATAATGCATGATGATGGTAGACCGACCGTTCCTTCGATCGATTGGCTTCGTTCATCATTGATGGGAGATATCAGGCCGGGTCTATTAAAAGGACAGCCGATTGGCCAGTTCGATCCTGCTGGAGCAGGTGGGGCAAATATTTCATCAGGCTTCGAAGGGGATTCCCTGGTCAACCCCTGGGATTACATCTTGATGATCGAGGGATCTCTTTTCTTCGCCTCGGGCGTTGTTAAAAGGGGAGAGATCAACCTCCGCGGGGAGCTCTCCTTTCCATTCAGCGTTAGATCGTCGGGCGTTGGATATGGCTCAGCGTCCCGTTCTGACGAGAGTTCCGCGAGGGCAGAGATATGGTTGCCTATTTGGAGCACCCCGTCGCAGTACCCAGAACTGCGGGCCCTTTTCTCAGAAGGACGTTCAAATGTAGAAAGGAGGCGATCTGCTGATGGTGTGGACTTCGCCCGAGCTGTCGCCACCCTGGGAGTTGACAGGGGCATCGATTCCTTCCAGAGGTACGGATTCCTCGAGAGGAATGGAAGGGCCTTCTTCGCCGTTCCATTGGGGAGACATCACGTGAGAAGGAACCCTCAAGCCGACCTTTTATCCGGCATCGACGATTGGCTATCAAGCTTCAGGTCTAAAGCATCTGGGGATCAAACGCCTGCCTCAATAAAGAGGGCCTTAAATGGGCTTGACAGGATGCTATTGCGGCTATGCTCTGAAGAGAGCCCACGGACCGTTCAGTCAATGCTCATTGCATTAGGGGCATGCGAAAGAGCCATGTGTAAGAGCATCAAATGGGCTAAAGACCAGCATCTGCGGCCGGTCCCAGCCCTGCCGCCAGAATGGTTCGATAAGGGAGATGATGGCTCTGCTGAGTTCAGAATAGCGGCGGCCATAGCCCTGATTTCTGCTGACCTCTCGAAGACACCGACCTTTACCAAACAACCGATGAGAGCAACGGTCGAGCCAGTCGATGTCGTACGACGGTC
>JAKIXL010000054.1:8609-8879 GCA_022709105.1 Thermoplasmatota archaeon
AGATGAAGGGAGATTGCTGGATATCGGGGGCGGGCCTATCGATCTTCTTAACGGCCTCATGAAGGCTCGCATCAAGGAACACCTAAAGGCAGGAGCGGAGGGATATGTGGACAGTTCCCCGATTAAAGCTAGCCTTACCGATCTTACCGCATTTCTCGACGGCAGTCTGGATGAGGGCCGAATCATAGATCTGTTCTGGGGTTGTGTGCTCCTTGACCCATTCGATGGATACAAGATGACCATTGACCGGCCACCGCTCGGGGATTATCC
>JAKIXL010000055.1 GCA_022709105.1 Thermoplasmatota archaeon
CGGACAATGGCTTCGCTCATGGCTCGGCTCTGATATTTACTCACATTATGCGCCCGATGACCGCCTCCCTGTGCTCTATCGGTATGGTTTCGGCATCAAGTTGGCAAGGCTCATGGCAGACCTGTTAAGGATGAAGGTCGACGAAGATGATGTGGGCGCCCGGCAAGGGTCCGTAACGCTCAACAAGGCGCGGCTTGCCCCTTACTCGGCAGACGCGGATAAGGGCAACAGGCCGGCATGAACGAGCGATATCATGCGCCATGGTTCACCGCCTCTCTCCGCCCAAGGCCATCATCGATCGCTCGGAGGGGCCCACCATCGGAACGTGATCGTCCTGATTAAGATTCTCCAGCGGAATAAGTTAAATAGGGATTAAGTGGTAGCCGGCCATGGAGGCCAGACCATTCCAAAGGATATGATGCCTACCGCCTACGTGATCAACATGGGCGCCAATGGCCTGGCCGTCGCCCGCACGTTAGGACGAAGCGGGGTACCGGTTATCGGCATCGACAGCCACCCCAAGGCGCCGGGGTTCGCCTCTAGGTACGTCGACCGTCTTCTGATCGAGGACATAAGGGAGGACCCCAAGGCTGCGGTAGAGGCGCTCATCCAGGCAGGGGAGGGACAGGACCGCAAGGGAGTGATCTTCCCCGCGTCGGACGACGCTGTTCAACTTCTAGCCCATCATGAGCGGGAGCTTTCCAAGCATTTCCATTTCAACGTACCTCCCGAAGGTGTCCGCGAGGCGATGGTCGACAAACGCCTCCAGTACAGGGAAGCGGTCCGTTTGGGAATCCCGGTCCCAGAGACGTGCTTCCCTTCCGGGCCGGACGATCTTGAGATGGTCGCTTACACTGTGCGGTTCCCTGCTTTCATCAAGCCGCTGCGCTCTCACAAATGGTGTGCAACCTTTGACAATAAGGGGTTCGCGGTCAAGGACGCCGAGGAGCTTCGGAATAAGATGAAGGCGATCTTCGCGTCCGGACATGAGGTGATGGTGCAGACGATAATGACCCCTACGGGGAAGGACCTCTACAGCGTAGGGGCATATTTCGGCCGGAACGGCTATGTTTCGCCGGACTTTTGTTGGCATAAGCTAAGACAATATCCTCCCAGCTTCGGCGTCGGCTCCCTCGTGAAGAGCGCTCATCAGCCTGAGGTGAGGGAGCTAGCCATTCGATTCATGAAAGGCATGGGGTACCGCGGAATAGGATATGTGGAGTTCAAGCGGGACCAGCGGGACGGGGCCTTTAAAATGGTCGAGATGAACGCCAGGACCGGGCAGACCAATGCCCTTCAGGCCGCGGCCGGCATTCCCTTGGTCCTGTTCCAATACTGCGACCTAATCGGCCATCCATTACCGGAGGTTGGCGACTACCCCGACGGAATGGTCTGGTGGGACAGCCTCAACGATATCAACTCGTTCTGGAGACTTTATCGGAGAGGAGAGATCAATACGTTCCAATGGCTCCAGTCCATTGCCAAGGTCGACGTACACGCCTACTATGCACTGACCGACCCTTTCCCTATGCTCTGGAGGTATAGGTACGGAGGGGAGCTGGCGAAAAAGGCCTACGACCTCCTGAGAATGAAGACCGATGAGGATGCCTTGGACAGGTCTAGAACGGCCGTTTTTCCCGCAAAGGATAAGTTCCGGGCCATCTTCAAGAGGAGCGATGCCAAGAAGCATCAGCGGGAGGATCTCTGATGGCTTCAAGGGAACGAATGTGATGGTGATCCGATAGGACTTGTACGAGGAGTGGCAAAGAACTCCCTGGCCATGGGAATGGTCCAGTTCATAAGCCAGTTGAGCACCCTGGTCCTAGCGATGGTTCTGAGCGTCAAGCTGGTCGATGACTACCCCACCTACACCTCCGCGTTCTCAGTGGCCACCGTCCTGTTCCTGATAGCCGACCTGGGCTTGGGGACCAAGATGGTGATCGACGTGGCTCAGAACCGGGACATCGCCGGTAGAAAGCTGAGCTCCATCCTAACGATCAGGGGGACGCTTGGCACCGTTGCCGTGATATTGACGCTAGGCTTCGTTCTCATATCTGACCTCCCGTCCGATGTGGCCTTCGCGTACCTGGTCATAGCGCTATCCAATCTTCTGGGATGGATAGCTCAGACGTTCACCTCAATGTTCACCGCCTTCGAGAAGATGCACTATGTCTTCATGACCTACTTGGTGGAGAGGATGTTCACCGTCTCCACCGCCATCGCCCTAGTGATAATGGGGTATGGGCTGGCGACAGTGGTCATGGTGGTGCTCACAGGGAGCCTGCTGTACGCGATCCTCTCATATACGGTGTGCTCCCGCCTGATAGTCAAACCTTCGAAGGAGATCAGGTTCAGGGACATCAAGGCGGACCTGAAGGGGGCCACGCCGTTCGCCATCAACGTCGCCCTGGTGAGCACACTATACTCGATAAACGGGTTCCTCCTTCTCTCGATAATCGGCGGACTGGACGGCCTTAGCGCCGGCCAGGCGGCCAATAACCAGTTCGTTGTCGCCTTCAATCTAGTGGCCGCCCTGATCGCGGTCCCCACGGTGTTCCGCACGGCCCTTCTCCCGGTCATAGCCCGGCTCTTCGGCTCATCGAAGGAGATGACCAAACTGGCGCAGCAAAAGATCATGAAGTACATGTACAGCCTGGGACTCCCCATGACCTTGGGAGGAACGATCCTGGCTCACCAGATCATCGGCCTGTTGTTCCCCGACCGGCCCGAGTCCGCCGTGGTCCTGCAGATCTTGCTGCCGGTCCTGGCCATTTCCTATTTCGGCACTGGGCAAGGGAGCCTCCTGGCCGCCGCCAACCTAATGCATCTGAGCACAATATCTTCAGTGGCGGGGGCCGCCGCCAACCTTCTGATATGTTTCCTCGCCATCCCTGCATGGGGAGCGCTGGGGGCAGCCTTGGCGTTCACGGTGGCCACATTGATAACCAACGTCATCAGCCATTATTTCATGAGCAGGAGGGTGGTGCATCTGAAGGTCTCCGATATCATCCTCCGGCCCACCCTGGCCGGTCTGGGAATGGCCTTCGTTCTCATCATGCTTCCCTGGGACAATCTGTTGCTCTCCATAATCACAGGGGCGGCGGTCTACCTTTTACTGCTCTTCGCATTGAAAGCGGTCGACCAGGAGGATATAGAGATTTTCCGAAAGGTCCTCAAGAAGGGAGCATGACGGTGCTGAGGACGAAGGATAGGGCGCTTGGCAGGCCGGAATCGATAATGTCCAAGGCCCTATGACGGCCCCTTCCGGCGAGGCCTATGGCCGCATCCTTGCCATCAGGATGAGGAACACGCCTCCCGGCGTGACGTCAATGGACGTGCGAAGGGACAGGCGGCCCTCTGTCCGCAGGGAATTGCGCGTTGCCTTGGCCTTACCTTCGGCGATGTTTTCGGAAAAGGAATTATACCATTGTACGGAATAAACGGCCGGCCGCGGCGGCCTGAGCCGTCGCGGCCATCCTGAGGGATGAGACCGCAATGACGTTCCAGGCGAACAATGGCGTGATCTACGGACTAGGCATCGACACAGGGGGCACGTTCACCGATGCGGCGATAATGGACATGCGCAGCAACGAGGTCCTTTTCAAGGCCAAGGCGCGTACGACCCATCACGAGCTGAGCATCGGGTTGGAAGAGGCGATCGACAACGTACTGGACGCATATGGCCATCGATCCTTCGAGCCTAGCCTGGTCGGTGTTTCGACCACTCTGGCGACGAACTCGATCCTCGAGGGGAAGGGCGGTCAGGTGGGGCTGATCGGCCTGGGCTGGAAGCCGCAGGGAGGATGGGAACTGGGCGCCAAGATGCAAAGGTTCGTGGGCGGCGGTCATGATGTCCGCGGGAGATCGGTCGGTCTCCTGGATGTAGATGGCATCGATGCTGCGGCCGGAGAGATGAAAGGTCAGGTGGACAGCGTCGTGGTCTCTGGTCTGTTCAGCGTGCACAATCCCTATCATGAGATCGAGGCCGGAAAGCTCATCGGAAAAAGATACGGCATCCCGACCGTCCTGGCACACCAGCTCACCGGAGAACTGGGCGTTCATGAGCGAACAGTGACCGCCGTGCTCAACGCCAGGCTCATCCCGGTCCTTGAGGATTTCCTTTCCAAGGTCGGGAGGATCCTGACCCGGCACGGCATCGAGGCCCCGGTCATGGTGTTCAAGGGGGACGGCACATTGATGAACATCAGGACGGCAATGGAGAGACCAGTGGATACGATCCTTTCAGGTCCGGCGGCCAGTGCCATGGGCGGAAGAGTGCTCGCCGGTCTCGAGGACTGTGTGGTCATCGACATGGGGGGCACATCCACCGACATCGCGGTCCTGCAAGGCGGAGTGCCCAAGGTCACGTCGGAAGGCTCCATGGTAGGCAGGTGGCGCACCCGAGTGGAAGCGGTTGACATGTGGACCACGGCCTTGGGCGGGGACTCTGAGGTGAGAGCGGCCAAGGATGGAGGGGTGCTCATCGGTCCGGAGAGGGTCGTGCCCCTGTGCCACGCCTCACGGACGTTCCCAGGACTGAACGATAAGATGACCGATCTTGGTCAGGCCCGCTTCCTGTTCGCGCCACCGGGACAGCATCGTCTGTCCCAAACAGAGGAAAGGATAGTTAGTGTGCTGCGGGAGAAAGGCCCATTGGCCCCCGTCGAGCTCAAGCGGGAGCTTGACGACGTGGTGCTCCTGGACTCGCATGTCCGAGACATGCGCTCCAGGGAGGTGATACAAGGGATAGGCCTCACCCCCACCGATGTGCTCCATGCAACCGGCAAGTATGTAAAAGGTGATCGGCAAGCCTCCCTTATGGGCGTACGCCTGTTCGCTGGGGTGCTAGGGGTCAAGGACGAGGAACTGATGGAGATGGTGATGCGCTCGGTCAGCGCCAAGATAGCGGACGAGGTCGTGCGCAAGCTTCTCTCGGATGAGATAGGGGCGCTGCCGGACTCAAAATCCTTCCAGGGCGTTATGGACCTGGTCACCGGGAACAAGAGGTGCTCCATGATATCCCTCAAGGCCAAAGTGGGCCGGCCGATCATCGGCCTGGGCGCACCAGCAAAGGAGTTCATAGCTCCACTGGCGGAACTTCTCGGTGCTCATGTGATAATACCGAACGACTATGAGGTGGGCAATGCCGTCGGCGCGGCCTGCGGACAGGTGTCCGAGTTCGTCGACGTTTTCGTATATCCTCGGGAGAAAGGGTACGCGGTGTTCTCGTCCTATAATGCGCCGATACCCTGCGGTGGCGAGGACGAGGCTGTAAAAAAGGCCCGTGAGCTCGCCACCAAGTACGCGTTGGACCGAGCGAGGGCCGCGGGAGGGGTCAATCTCACAGTGGACCTAAAGATCGAGGAGGAGAGGGGGCGCTCTAACAGTACGCTGCAGGACGACGAACTTGTCCAGATGCGGGTGCGAGCACGTGCGGTGGGCAAGGCCCTGGAGATCTAGAGGTCTGCGGCCGCCTGTTCCATCATCTCGTCGGCGAAGGATGCTGCATGGCAGGCCCGCCTAGCGTGCTCGATCGGCCCGTATATGACAAAATCGCCGCCGGCCATTATAGGCATTATCGCCGAGGCCGTGTCCACGTATTGGTATATCTTTCGCTCTTCATCCTTTAGGGCCGCCAGTGGAGAATATGATTCCACAGCATTATGGAGCGCGCAACCTGAGGGCAGCCCCCATTTGGCCTTGGAAACTATGATGGCTCTTAGAGCAGCTCCGGCCCCTTGCTCGGCGGCCATGACCGCGGTGTCTATCAGGGGCCTGGTAATCCCTGCCTTGCGTGCGAGTTCCACAAGGCCAGAGGGAAGCAGTCCCCCACCATCTTCAAGAAGGTATATCTTCCCCTTCACCCCCAGATCGGCGGGGTTGAACGCCAGGAGGACGGCGGCGGTGATGCCAGAGTCACAGATGGCTTCAAGCTCCCTCTCGGAAACGCCAGCGGTGATGGAGTTATAGACGACCCGCTCCGAGATGCCGATCTCGTGCGCGATCCTCGCCCCCACGAGCCTGACGTCGACGCTGGGGGAATCGATGAACAGCGGCATCGAGGTAATGTCAGCAGCTCTCCTGAGATGCATCTCCATGGCCTCAGCGGTCTCGGCGAACAGCATGACGCCGCCGGGCGTCGAGGTCTCTTCCATGGCCGCTGACTTAAGGGCCAGCAAGCGTTCGAAGGAGCCGGCATGGCAACGACCGGTGGTGCGGTCCTCGATGATGGTGTGCCTCGGATAGCACATTGAGCCCACCATCACTGTCCTGCGCCTTCCAGGCTGACCCCCGAACCTAACACCAGATATCGTGAACTCGAACTGCTGGTTTTTGAACCTGAACAATCACTCCCCTCCTTTTAGATATCTCTGCATCTGTCCAGCGAGCCCTACTGAAGGCACCGTCCTCACCACCCCATCGACCGGATCGATGATCATCCTGAACTCGGAAGAGACGATCACGAGGTCGGTCCGAGTGCTCAGCCGTTCGCTCGGCATTCTCAGCATCTGACCGACGATGTCGTCCGCCAGCCTATTCAGTTCTACTGCGATATGGCCACTGTCGACGAGCAGCGGCTCTCTGGTAAAGGTGAGCGCTTCTCCCGGGAAGGGCCCCGGATCCCTGGCCCAGCAATCGTCTATGGTGCGGGCCAGTTCCTCTGCGCTGCTCTCATCCAGCTCGTACAGGGGATCATAGGCTACGATCTCGGAGACATCCTTCAAATGCACCAGGTCAATAACCTCGACCTGGCGTCTGAAGCGGTCCACCGCTTCACGAGGGATGTTGCATAGGAACGGTATCGCTGAACGCGAGCCAACGATGCGCATCTGTGCGTCGGCACCGCGCTTATAGAGAGAGGTAACGGCGCTGGCAGGAAAATGACCGAACTCCTCGCGGCCGCAGATGACCAGGAATCTAATGCGCGGATTGCTCACTATGTTGGTGATCACCTTTTCCAGACCAATGTTCTCAGTCTTCAGCGTCCCCATGATCGCATATCTGGCATCAGGAAGGACCACCTTTCCGCGGCCTATGATCAGAACGGCTACTGGACTGTTAACATCGCCTATCTGATAATCGCCCGGAACTATCGGCCATGCCATATCATCGTTCATTCATCGCCCCAATGGATCTGACCATAGGATGGACAACAGATACCTTCATTCTATCTGTCTCTGAGGCCGATTGTCCGTGGCCCTCGGCCGGCACCCTATGCAATTGGAACATGCACATCGGCCAAAGAGCATTTGGGTCAAAACGGACGGGCGTGACTTCCATCTACATGGTGATGCATATGGAATCTCTACCGGTCCCTAAACACCGGACAAGGCAAGGTCGGAAGGTCATGTCGGCCGGTAACCTTCCCATCCGGGCGTTATTTTATTAGAGGACAGCTCTATATATTTGTCATAAGGGGCAGGGGCATGAGAGCAGTTGGCCGCATGACCATAACATTAGCATTGACGCTGTGGCTGGTATTGGCGTCCTATCCCGCCTATGCCGATGGCAGCTCCAGCTATATCGATGGCCTATTGTCAGGTGCGCGCGGAGCGTCCCTTGATATCTCTAACACCGGCATCGGTGATAACGCAAGCATAGTAGTGCGCTTCTTCCATGCCATCGGCTGCCCCCATTGCGCGATCATAGAGCCGCACATCGACAGTCTGGAAGGAAAATATCCTGAAGTTGAGTTCTTGCGGCTGGAAATTAGCCGCAATAGCACCAATTATGCTCTGTATCAAGAGCTCAACGACCGCTTCAACGTCACCAACCGCGTAGTGCCGTCCGTCTTCCTCGGAGAAAGGGCACTGATAGGTGAAGAGGCCATCCGGACCGGTCTTGAACCGGCCATCATCGAGATCCTTGAGGCCATTAACAATGAAGAGCCGGGCGATGAGCCGGGCGATGACCCAACGAACAACACCGGCGATGCAGGCAATGGGCAGGACAATAGCACTGCCGGAGGGGACGACCCCGGCGGTAGTGCAGACAGCAACGATACGGCAGGGACGATACCGAGCGATGGTCCAGGCACGGGAGGCATCGGCCGGTCCAATGACCTCACGATCGCGATGGTCATCGTCGCCGCGGCCGCGGACAGCATCAACCCGTGTGCGATAAGCGTCATGATATTCTTATTGCTGTTCCTCACAAGCCTGGGTGACAAGAGGAAGGTGACCATGGTGGGCCTGGTCTACATAGCCACGGTCTACCTTGTCTATTTCATAGCCGGGCTAGGGCTGTTGACCTTCTTGCAATCGACAGCAATGACCAGGATGATCTACTACGGGGCCGGGGTAGTCTCCATAGCCATAGGCCTCATCAACATCAAGGACTTCATCTTCTTCAAGGACAAGTCCACGATGGCCATACCGGAGTCGAAAAAGCCAACAATCAAGAAATACATAGAAA
Source organism: Thermoplasmatota archaeon (assembly GCA_022709105.1). Taxonomy (GTDB): domain Archaea; phylum Thermoplasmatota; class Thermoplasmata; order Methanomassiliicoccales; family Methanomassiliicoccaceae; genus UBA6. The sequence goes on from JAKIXL010000055.1 coordinate 8,416, forward strand.
AGGCGACCATCCCGGCGGCGGTCGTCTTGGGAGTGCTGGTCAGCCTCTTCGAGCTGCCCTGCACCGGCGGCATATACTTTGCCATATTGAACCTGCTTAGCAACTCCATGACGTTCTCGGAGGGCGTCCCATGGCTGGCGCTTTATAATCTTATCTACGTGCTCCCGCTGGCCATCATACTCGGGGTGATCCTGGCAGGGGTCTCCGCGGAGAGGGCCAACTCCTGGCGGCT
>JAKIXL010000056.1 GCA_022709105.1 Thermoplasmatota archaeon
TTACGCTTCGGTCTACTCGAGCGGGGCCTGGGGACCGGTGAGCGTGGTCTGCCCGTTCGAGGTCAGTCAAGCCAAGGTGGCGCTGGGAGGCGATGGCCATGCCATTGCCGTGTGGTCCATTGAAGATAATTCGTCTGGATATTTGACGGAAAGCGCGTTCTACAGCGTGTACAACCCTCCGCACGTGGACCCGTCGGTGACCATCGGTTCTCCGGGCGAGGGGTTCCTGAGCGGCTCCGATAGCGTTCTAGTGGAGTGGAGCGGTTCCCACGTGGACCACTACACCATGAGCGTCAACGGGGAAGAGCCGGTGAACATGGGGATGGATACCTCCGCGACCCTCGTCGACCTGGAGGACGGAGAGTACAATGTCAACATCACCGCCTACGGCACGGACGGCGGGAGCGCTTACGCCGAGGTCAACTTCACGGTGGACACGACCGCGCCCTCGTTGAACATCATCGTCCCGGCGGTCGGGGCGTGGTACAACGCCTCCAGCCTGAACGCCACCTGGACCGCCTTTGACAAAGGCAGCGGCATCAAGAACGCCTCTGTATCGGTGGACGGGGGAGAATGGATGCTGGCCGAAGGCGATCACTTCATCATCGGCGATCTCGAGGACGGGGCCCACATCATCTCCGTGCGCGTCTACGACAACGCCGGCAACAGCCGGACCTCGTTCAAGCCCTTCTACGTCCAGACTTCCCTGCCGGTGCTGGACATCACCGCGCCGAGCAGCGGCGCGCTGCTGAGCTCGAGGGACGTCACGGTGATCTGGACAGGTTCCTCCAACTCCACCATAGGGCGCTACTGGCTCAGCGTGGACGATGGCCCCTTCCTCAACATGAGCAGGAACACCTCGTACCTTCTGACCGGCCTCGCCGACGGCGAGCATAGCGTCACCCTCAGGGCCGAGGACCTGGCCGGCAACTGGAACTCCACCTTCGTCGAGTTCGAGGTCGACGCGACCGCCCCCGTGGTGACCATCACCTCGCCGGACGGCGACATGTACACCACCGAGCGCGATGTGACCGTGGAATGGACCATTCTCGAGGAGGGCTCGGGCATCGACAAGCACGAGTACAGCCTTGACGACGGCGATTGGACCTCCATCGACGACCTTACCCTGGCCCTGACCGATCTGGAGGACGGTGTCCACGTGTTCAAGGTCAGGGTGACCGACATGGCCGGCAACGTCGGCGAGGCGTCGGTCAACATCACCGTGGACAACACCCCGCCGACCGCTACCATCGCGCCCAGCGGCAACGGCGTCAGCGTCAACGCCCAGATCGTGGTTACCTTCTCCGAGCGGATGAACGAGAGCTCGGTGACCATCACGATCGACGGCGTCAGCGGGACGATGGCTTGGGACGGCAACGTGGCGACCTTCACTCCCTCGGCCTCCCTGGCATACAACACCGAATATGCCGTGGCCGTATCGGGTAAGGACCTGGCCGGCAACGAGATGACCGCGGATGGTTCGTTCAGGACGATGAAGAACGAGGGCTCCGTCTCTGGGACCATCAATGGACCTGATGGAAAGCCGCTCGCCAACGCGACGGTGACGCTCAGCAACGGCATGTCCACGACCACCGACGCCGACGGCCGCTTCGAGCTGAAGGACGTCCCCGCCGGAACCTACACCATGAACATAACCAAGGACGGCTACCTCGCCATGACCAAGACGGTCACCGTGTCCGCCGGACAGGCCACCGCAATGGAGGCGGTGAGCCTGGCCTCGGCCGCCTCCAGCGGCGACAACGGCCTGATGCTGGGCATCGTCGGCGTGGCCGTGGTGGCCCTGCTGGCGGCTGGGTTCATCGTGTTCCGGTACAAGAGGAAGTGAACCAACGAGGCCGAGAGGCCTCCCCTTCCCATAATATTTCTTTTCAGTTCGGCCCATGCATCGCGCCGATGCAGCACCCGGTTTCTCTCGACATGCGTCCCTTAGAACACGCTGACCGTCACGCGCACGTCCTTCTGCGCGGACAGCTCGGTCAGCAGCTTGCGCACCTTCGGCGAAGGGCCGTCGAGCACGACCTGCTCCACGCAGCGATGGTCGATATGGGTATGCATGGACGAATGGACTATGTCCGCGTACTCGTGAACGATATCATGGACATGGTGCTTCTTGCGATCGGCGTATATCACAGACAGCACGCAGCTCACCCTGCCCTCCAGATCGTTGATCCAGTTGTTGCCGGACACGAACCGGTGCAGTGCGTCCCGGACCGCATCGGAGCGGGACGAGTAGCCGGCCTGCTTGGCCATCTCCTCGAAGTCCCTCAGCTCCTTGGCAGATATCGATACGCTGATCACTACCATTCTTAACGCCGTGACCTCATGTGAAATCAGATTTAAATAATATCTCGCCCCCTCGCGGCCAGCTGCCGCCCCAGCTCGCGGGACTCCCGCAGCGCGTCAGGATGGTCCTCGATCGATCTGGGCTCCTCGAAACCTGCGTAGGCGAGCACTTGGCAGGGCATCGCGTCGAGCGTGTGGAACAGCGCCCGGGCGGTGGCCTCCGGAGCGTGGAAGTCGGTGCGCACCCTGGCCCCCACGGCCAGGAGGGCGCCGGCCCGCCTCTTGCCCTTCATGCCGAGCAGGTACTTCCGACACCAGAAGAGCTGGCATCGGTCTATGAAGGCCTTGGTCTGCGCGGTGACCGATTCGAAGTACACCGGTGACGCGAGCACGATCGCGTCCGCGTCCTCTATCTTGGGATATAGCGCGGCCATGTCGTCGTTCAGGACGCATCTGATCCCGTCCCGGCAGCCGTCGCACGCGGTGCACGGCCTTATGGCAAGGGCGTCCAGGACCACCTTCTCGATAGAAGCTCCCTCCTCCGCGGCCCCCTCCAGCGCCGCGTCCAACAACAGCTCGGTGTTGCCTCCCCGGCGTGGGCTGCCGAGAACCCCGAGGACCTTGACCGCGCCGCTCATGCCCCTAAGATGCCTTCCCGGAATATATGCATGTTCAGAACCGGTGGCGGGGATCGATGTTCTCCAACAGCCTCTCCCTGAGAGTGGAGTAGTAGCGGAACCTCTTGACGATGTAATCGTTCGCGCCCGCCATCCGCGCCTTGGTGCTGAGGTCCGGGTCGTCCACCGCGGACACGAGCACTATGGGCATCTTGTAGCCCTTGCCCCTGATCCTCCTCAGCAGCTCCAGGCCGGACATATATGGGAGGCGGTAGTCGAGCACCACGATGCTGTAATGGTTAAGCTGCAGCTTTCCCAGCGCGTCGGCCGGCGTGGTGGCCACATCGAGCTGGAACTCCTCCGCCGGAAGCGTTTCGCGGCAAAGCTCCAGATGCTCCAGGTTATCGTCGACCATGAGCACCCGGTTGATCATGGCATACCTGCTCATCCTATCCCTCCGGTCCTCGGGAGGCCTGCGGCAACAGGACCACGAACACCGCTCCCTTGGAGGGGTCCCCGGGGACCCTGTCCTCAGCCCATACTTTTCCGTTGTAGCGTTCTACCAGCGCGCCGACGACCGACAGCCCCAGCCCGTGGCCGTCGGAGCCGTGCACGGTGTCCAGGTTATCATAGCGCTTGAACAGCCCCGACTTCCTCTCGTCGGGGATGCCCTTCCCTTCGTCGATTATCCGGACCTTCCACCACCTCTGCCCGTCCTGGTGGTGTTCCGATATCTCGATCTCCACCGGAGCGCCGCGGCCGTACTTGCAGGCGTTGGACAACAGGTTGTAGAACAGGTCCTTGAGGAAGGCGTCGGCCATGGTCGGGGCCTCCTCCACGTCGGAGCTGAACTTTGTCTCGATGTCCTCGTAGACCACGTTGGAGAATATGTCCTCCTTGGCCTCCTTCATGACCGCGACGATGTCCACCCGCTCCAGGGACGTCTCGGCGCCCTTGGCCCTCAGCCTCGAAAGCTCCCTGACATCGGCGATCAGCTCGGAGATGTTGTCCGACTGCACCAGGGCGGATCGGACGTACCGGCGCTGACGCTCGTCGAGCTTGGGGTCCTTCAGCAGGATCTCCAGGAACCCGTGGATGGGCACGTTGAAGTTGGCGACATCGTGCGTCAGAAGGACATTGTACATCTGGGTATTGGCGGCCGCGGAGCGGATCTTGTCGTACTGTGACGCGCGATGTATCGACAGCGATGCCTGTAGGGAGAACAGCTCGATGAGCTCGTAGTCCTTGGGGGTGAAGGGTACGCCTGGACGCTTCTCCAGGGTCATGGCGCCCATGATGTCGTCGGAGAACCGCAGGGGCACGCATATGATCGAGCTGGGGTCCTCGTCCGGCGTCCCCGGCACGGTGACCGCCCGGGGGTCCAGGTCCGCACGCTCCACCAGCAGACCCTTGCCGGTCCTCACCACGTGCCCGGTGATGCCTTCCCCGACGTTCAGCTCGATGTTGTCCGGAAGATGGGCCTCGGTTATCCGGGAGATGGTCCTCAGCTTCCCGGCCGAGGGGTCGAGCTTGAATATGAAGCCGTTCTCCGCCCTCACCAGGTCCAGGGCGGTCTGAAGTATGATGTGCAGCAGCTCGTCCAGCTCCAGCATGGAGGACATGGCCTGGGTCGTTTCATAGAGCCCCCGGAGCTCATCGTTCCTGTGCACCAGCTCGCGCCTCAGGGCAGCGTTCCTCAGCGATATCCCGACCTGATTGCAGAAAACCTTCAGTATTGGATGATGGGACCTCACCGACGTTCCGCCTCGGCGGGTGCCGAAGACCGCGCAGCCGTAGGCCTTGTTATTCCAATGTATCGTTATCGCTGCCAGCGAGCGGACCTTCGGTGCGATGCGCAGGGCCTCGGCGATCTCGATGGGGTCATCGAGCACCAGCTCGCGCCCCCTGCATACACTGGTGTACATCTGGGTGCCGTCGATCAGCGGGCTCTCCAGGACCTCCCTCGCCTCCTTGTAGTCGATGCCGTGGCACAGCATCAGGGGCTTGTCATCGGGGGTCAGGATGCGGAAGATGGCGAAGTCCAGGCCCAGCGAGGTCACCAGGCGGGCGGTCTCGGCCTCGATGATCTCCTTCAGGTCGTTGCTCTCCAGGAGGTCCGACGAGGTCTTGGCGAGCACCCGGATCGATTCTATGGAGCGTCCCTCCCGGAGGTCCCGTTCCTTGGGCCTCTCCTCCCTGAGGACGACCACGACCCCTTCCGCGCTGCCGTGGGCGTCGGTCGTGGGCATCAGGGTGCAGCGGTACTCCGGGGTGCCGAGCGGCGTGGAGAAGGTGAGCGCGGCCCTTGCCGGTTCCCCGGACAAGGCCTTCCTCAACGCTTCAGAGCATATCTCCCGCTGGGAAGGGGAACCTCCCTTCAGCAGCAGTTCTTCGAAAAGCACTCCGAGGAGCTCCTTGGAGCCGCGTCCAAGGATGACCTTGGCCCTCTCGCCCACGTGGGCGATGCGCCCGGAAACGTCCAGGACGATGAGGGGCAGAGGTATGGAGCTGAGCACATGTGCCAGGCTCAGTGAGGACCCGTTGGCGAAAGGTTCCTCTTGAGAGGCCCAGCTCCCCTGCTCCTCTAACATTGCCGAAACAGATGAGCGCGTGATATTTAAAGGACCAGACACGGTTATCAACCCGCATATGTCTGAGCGGCCCCCGGGCAGCGGGTCCGCCCCCGCCGCTATGGATAGGCCCGGAAAAATCGCTTCCATCGTGCGTGAGCTTTAAATACGATCTCTCTCTTCGCGCTGTTAAGGGACTGGGAGAGGAATACCCCCTCAACAATTTCTCCTCCTGTTAGTTTAACCGTGTTCCGCCTGAACAACTCTCCCGTCCCTTTTCCCTTCGCTCGATGCCCCTCCCCCCAGCCCCTGTGGCGGCCGGCGAGGGCCTCCAGGTCCAGAGCGTCGCGCGTCATAAGTGGACGGGCAAAAGAAGATACTAATAGGCGGCTATGGTTAGGGTGCTCCGATGGATGAGGGTGACTTCACCAAGGCCCGCTCGATCCTTTTCCCTAGGAACGTAGTGCTGGGCCATGGTGTGCTCGATAAGGTGCCGAACGTGTGCAAGGAGTTCGGACTATCGGGCACCGCCCTGATCGTCACCGGTTCCAAGACCAAGGACGTCGCTGCCGGGATCGTCGGGTCCGCTCTACAGGACAGCGGTTTCGACGTGCAGACCGCCTTGGTCGGAGAGGCCACCCAGGAGAACCTGGACAAGGTCGAGGATATCGCCCGCGAGGTCAAGACCGATTTCCTGCTGGGGGTCGGCGGAGGGAGCAAGATCGACCTGGCCAAGATGGTCGCCAAGGACCTGGGACTGGAGTTCATCTCAATACCGACATCGGCATCTCACGACGGCATCGCATCGGGCCGGGCGTCCATCAAGAATGAGGACGGCCCCTTGTCCCTGGATGCCCGCGTCCCCCTGGGCGTGATCGCTGACACGGCCATCATCGTGCAGGCTCCGTACCGCCTGCTGGCGGCCGGTTGCGCCGACGTCATTTCCAACATCACCGCGGTGAAGGACTGGGAGTACGCCAAGAGGCTCAGGGGAGAAGAGTTCTCCCGCTCCGCGTACGCCCTTGCGATGTACACCGCCGAGACCATCATCGACAATGCTGACCTGATCAAGCCCAATCTCGAGGAGAGCGTCTGGGTGGCCATAAGGCCCATCATCATCTCCGGCGTGTCGATGTCGGTGGCCGGTTCGTCGCGGCCGACCAGCGGCTCAGAGCATATGTTCTCCCACGCTCTGGACATGATCGCGCCAGGCAGGGCGCTGCATGGGGAGCAGTGCGGCGTCGGGGCGATCATGATGATGTATCTGCACGGCGGAGACTGGTCCAGGCTCAGGGAGGCGCTGGCGAAGATCGGCGCCCCGACCTCGGCCAAGGAGCTGGGCCTCACCCCCGAGCAGGTGATCGAGGCCCTGGTCAATGCGCACAAGGTGCGGGATAGGTTCACGATACTGGGCCACGTCGGCCTCACCTATGAGGCGGCCGAACGCTTGGCCACGCTCACGAAAGTGATCTGAAGGAGGTCAAGTTAATGGTGATCATCACATTGATAGGAGAGCACCTGGCCAAGGAGGGCGAGGAGTTCGTTTACAGGGGGCCGTTGACCGAGTGCAGGGACTGCAAGCTCAAGGGAGTGTGCTTCAACCTCGATGCCGGCGGACTGTACCGCATCAGGTCGGTGCGTCCGGTGCATCACGAGTGCCGGATCCACGAGGAGGGGGTCAGAGTGGTGGAGGTCGAGAAGGTCCCCCGGAAATGCGTCGTTCCGCGCAAATACGCGCTGGAAGGCTCCACGGTCACCTACGATGTCATTAAATGCAGGACCCCGGGGTGCGAAAACTATTGGTTGTGCCATCCCAGGGGGCTGGAGAAGAACATGAGGTTCCGGGTGGCGAAGATCGACCGCGAGCTCAAGTGTCCGGAAGGGCAGAGGCTGGTGGCCATCGTGGTGGAGTGAACGGGCGCCCGACCGCGCCGCTCCCCTCACTGACCGCCGGGACCGACGAGCTGCCGTCGATCCAGCTCATCGTCCTTCTGCAGCAAGCCTCTCTGAGGACTGCGCGCGCCGTAAGCCGGGGCCCTCTGAAGTGACCGGAATTGCGCTGCCTGCGCCTGCGGGCGGACCATCGTGCCGTCCAGATGGGGCCGTCACCGGAAGCTCTCGCCGGTCAGCCGCTCGAACATCTCGATGTACAGCTCGCTGACCTTCTTGACCTCGGCCGGGGGCAGAGGGGGTATGGGGGGCTCTGGACCTCCGTTCCTCCTCGCCTCCATGAGCCGATCGTAGTAGCCGGTGTTGCGGTAGTGCTGCCGCACCGCCTCCTTGGACAGTTCCATGAACTTTCCAGAGTCGTACGCGTCCATGTCCCACCAGCGGTCCTCGTCCGCCGTGCCGAAGGTGTCTATGAGCATGAGGCGGCGGTGCTCGTCGAAGGCGAACTCCTTCTTCCCGTCGACGTGGATGAGCATGCGCTCCTCGACCTCCTGCTCTATGATGTCGTCGATCCTCTCTACGACCTCGAAGATGTGGTCCAGCTCCGTCTCGGTGAGCCCGGAGATGTTCAGCGCCTCCTCCCTGCTCAGCAGCCTGTCGACCTTCTCCAGCTTGGTGGTGGTCTCGTAGAACGGGCGGGGGAGCTTCTCGCCGTACTTGACCTCATGGTCCTGAGGGAACCCCAGGTCGCGTACGTTGATCTCCCGGTTCCGGATGCGCTCGTACAGCGATCCCGCCACATACCTGCGGGAGATGACCTCCAGAGGGATGAGGTAGTTGGTGGTGGAGTTGTCCATTTTTGAATAGTCGGTGATGACGTTGACCCGCTTGACCCGCATCCGGTTCGGCGGAACGAGCTCGGTGAAGTGCGTTTTTATCCCGGCCTTGCGGCACACTTGGAACCAGAACGCGGCGGAGCGGCAGAGCGTCTCGCCCTTGAATGGAACCTGGGAGGGGATGACCTTGTCGAACACGGAGATGTTGTCAGTGAAGAGAAACTCAAGCGTGTCGTCGTCGACCTCGTAGACCTGTTTGACCTTTCCGGTTCTGACCAATTTCATCTGGTCTCACTCTCCGGCGAAGTAAACAGAAGGAAGGTCTTATCATTTTTGGTCGATGGGTGGGTATCGCCGCGAACT
>JAKIXL010000057.1:0-232 GCA_022709105.1 Thermoplasmatota archaeon
CCGTCGGTACTCCGAAAGCTCCACCAGCCGACCCAGTTTATCGTCCTCCAGCCCGGACACCGGAAGCATCACCGCCCTCTTGTACAGTTTCCTGTATTCGAGCATGGTCATTATCCTTGAGGTCGCTCCGCCGCAGGCCATGAGCCTTGACACAAGCTGGCAATCGTTCATAAGATGCGCATCGCCGAGCACCTCGGGCGGCGCGTGCTCCACCGCCTTGCACAGCATTAGC
>JAKIXL010000057.1:321-6547 GCA_022709105.1 Thermoplasmatota archaeon
TTAGCCCCTCGGCCGCGGCAAGGCCTCCTTTATTTATCACCAGGTCACCATGGAATATTCCCACGGTTTGCAGCAGCCGATCTATATCTATCGTGCCGTGCGCTACTCCGGTGTAGTAGGCGTCCCGCTTCAGGTAGTCCATCTGGTCCACGTCCAGCGGTCCGGAGATCATCTGGCTCAGATATCTGTGGCTGCCGAAATGCGCCTGTCCGCCTTCGACCAGCAATGTCTGCCCCGGACGCAGCTCTGACCTGGACGACACGATGAGCCTGCACACCTCGGAGGTCGATATGCCGTTCCTTTCCAGGACATCGGCGATCGGGCAAATGGCCCCCAAGGTCCTCTCCCCCTCCGCGCTGAGCGAAGGTATATCGCCGCGGACGAGCGCGATGGTGATGCCCATGTGGTCCTCCCCCGTGCGGTCATGCACTATCTCTTCCAGCGTGTGCGAGAAAGGGGTATGCCCGACATCGTGGAGCATCGCCGCCGCGAGGAGCGTTTCCCGCTCGCTCTCCGAGAGATCGAGAGAGCGGCCCATGAGCCCGGCCATATGATAGGTCCCCAGCGAATGCTCGAACCTGGTATGGTTCGCTCCGGGAAAGACCAGGCTGGCCAGGCCGAGCTGGCGGATCCCGTGCATCCGCTGCAGCTCGGGACGTTCCAGCAGTTCTAGGAAGGCACCTTCGACCTTCACGCTGCCATGCACGCAGTCATGTATGACCTTGGAACCGGGCACGGCGATCTATCGGTCGGCAAGATAATAATATTTGGCCCTGCTGGCAGGACCGAGGTTGAAGAAAAAGGGGGTTTAGCGGAAGCCGCCCCGTATCTTGTTGCGGTCGATCTTCAAGCCCCGGGGGGTGACCACAATGAGATCATGCCCGATGGCCGCTACATCACCGCTGTTGTCCCTCGCCACCGCCTTGAGCTCGCTGGTGATCCTCTTCAGGGTATCGGTGTCGTTGGCTATGTTGGAGTAGTCAAGGATCAGCACGTTGCCGTCGTAGACCGGCTGGGTGAGATCGGAAAGGTCCTCGTAGCGATATATTTCCGCTAGCTTGATCATTCCCTTCCCACCCGTAGAGCCCTCTTCCTCGAAGTACATGGCCCCTAGGTCAATGTACTGGTCCGTCTCCACGGCTGGAACATCTTCCCTGTTCTTGCTAAAAGGCTTTCTGCTGAGTAGTGCCATGGCATCCCTGTTCCGAGGTTATGCGGTCCGGGATATTTAGCTTTTACATAGTAAGACGCAAATATTTGAGCCGTCCCAGATAGGCGATGTTGTCCCTTGGACCGACCGAATGGCCCTAGAACGTTCCGGGAGAGGATGGGGGCTCGGTGCCCCCGCCCGCGTCGTTCTCCCTCGGTGCGGAACGTGTGATATGTCCTCGGCCCAATGGAGGAACGGGGGGACCTATCAGCGCCCCTTAAGCATATTGGCCGGCGATAGATGTGCAATATTGTGATATGAATAGGTCCGATGTCCGGCAAGCCTCGTCCGGGCAGGGCGGCCTTCAGCTGTCCTCGTCGACCTTCCAAAGCTTGTCTGCCACGTGGTGGATGCTCTTGATGGCCTTTCCCGGCGATTTGGTCATCATGTGGTCTCCGGACACCAAGGCCTCTCCGATCATCAGAGGGCGGCCGTGCTTGACGTCCTTGACCCATACGAGGTCCCCGGGCGCTATGGTGATGTCAGCGTCCACGATCCCGGGCCCCATAACGTCCGCTCCCTTGGTCACGAACGGTACCGCGCCCATGTCCACTGTGACATGGGCCTTGGCGGCTGGATATTTCAGCAACCCTCGGACGGTAAGGAAGGCCTTTCCTTTGTAGACTATGCCGAGCACCTTGTTCCCGATGAAAAGAACGTCGTATTCGGTGCTCTCCCCCCGGTCCACGGCCTCGCCGGGAGTGAACGCTTCGACCCCCAATCGAGAGCGGATCTCTTCGCCCAGGGCCCTGATCTCCTTCTCCCTGAGGCGCCGGCGCTTCCTGATCCTGATCTCGCTCATCGTGCTCCCATCCGCACGCGCCGTAAATACATTTTCGGCTATCGGCGCTTCCTGAACAGCTTGCCGAGGAACCCTTTGCTGTTCTTATCCTCTTCCTTCTCGGCACTGGCGGCCACTGCCGGTTGTGCCTCTATCGGTCCCGCTTTGGCCTTGAGGTTCTCAGGCGCGGGCCGGCCGTTGATCTCCCGGGCTACCATTTCAAGCTCATCGACACCGGACAAGGTGAACTCCGCTCCACAATGCGGGCAGCGCGGTGCGTCCGCCTTGATCCTTTGGTCGCAAACCGGGCATTCGATCTCCACGTTCTCAGTGTCCATATCTGCCCCGGCCTCCGCAATTCACAGATGAGGATATAATGATAACTGGAAACCTTCAGGCCCTCCACGGAGCCTCGGCTCAGTCTCAAATGATGAGCTTGATGAGGTAAAGGTCTTAAGGGTATCGGTTTGATGAAGGGCCATGCGCTGGGGATTGCTCGCCGTCCGATTGTCCATCGTAGCGGTGAATCTGATCATCATTGCCATCATCCTCATGAGCGTTCTTCCTCTGGCCACTGGAAAGGTCCAGGTCGCCGTTCCGGAGGATGAGGGAGCTGGACCGGTCATGGACGGCCGCAAGGTGACCATGAGCGTCCCGGTCGACATCACGAACGACGGTTATTTCGACATAGAGGGTCTCACGGTCCGTTTCAAGATAACCGATGGGGGCCGAGTGCTTAGCGAGCGGTCCTCTGAGCCGGTTGATGCCAAGGCCGGCCGCATCAACCATCTGAACATCTCCATAATGATGGACCTTGATGAGATCGACGAGGAGCACCTCGAGCGACTGGTGTTCGGCTCCGGCATCCTAGACCTGGATGTGACCGTGGAGGGAGGATACTCTCTGGGCCTGGTACGAGCGTCCATCAGCATCCGTGAGCATATGGATTGGGAGCCGATGGTCAAGGGCGTGGAAATCGATACAAGCAAAGTCTGGTGGGAGAACAACGGGTCCAACATGGACATGCTGGTGCCCTACCACTTCGAAGCTTCGGGGATCCTCAGGGGGGAAAGGGTGGCCATCGATGCGGAGATCGTCAACTCGACCTCAGCATTGGGCTCCGCATCCGCCGGCATCATCATTGGAGATGTGAACGATGGGGAGCTGCGTTTCGTGGTACCGCAGGACCGGTACCTTTGGCTGCAAGAGCATCCAGAGAAGCTCACCCTGGTAGCGGACATTTCGGTGATGGGGGCGACAATGCACTTGGAGAGGCCGCTGGAGACAGGGGGCGTGACATGAACGAGTTTTCCATCTATCTAGGCAATGCGGGAAAGGGGATCGTGTCCTCGGTGCTTGCCGCTTCCAAGTACATACTGGCCCCTATCTTCGTGCTCACCGCTCTCGCCACATTTCTTTCCCAGATGGAGGGGGCTTCAATGATCACCGGACAGATCGACCTGGCCCGGCTCAAGGACAATGTCCTGGTCCTGGGGACCCTTATTGCGCTCCTCGCGTTCTTCCGAGGCTTCTATCCGCGGGGTTCCCTCTCCCGGTGCGTGTTCGGGGTGGCCGTGAGCCTCCTGGTCTGCATATGGATCTGGGTGATCGCCATGGGCGGGAACATGACCTTGACCATGGAGGAGGCGAGCTTTTCCATATCGTACCTCGGTTTCGTTCTCCTTTTCATCCTGGCGGCGGCCCTGCGGGGAGCGTTCTTCGCGGCGGAGATGCTGTCCTATCGCAAGGAGTGGCTGGCCTCATTGGAGCCTCAGGCGGTCCCTGCGGGGAGCGAGACCGCCTGAGCCTTTCATTCTTTCTCAATAGCTGTGCAAGAAGACTTTAATAGCTTACTATAACTAGTCGGCCCACTACGGTGGAGCCATATGGGAATCAGCATGGCCATTTGCGAACTTGACAGCGTGAACTCGCTTTGCAAGAAGGATAAGGAGACCATCATCAAGGCACGACTGCCTTCCGTCCAAGGCCTGGAGGTCTGCGCCGATTACGATGAGACCGTCCTGACCGAGGATGCCAAGAAGGTCTTGGGAGAGGACTGGGAAGGCTTCCTCAAGAGGAACCGCCTGGACGGCGAGCGGGACTCGTTCCTTTTGGAAAAGGTGAAGAAGGAGGAGGACGCGGCGAAGCTCAGGCCGGTGGCCAAGAGGACCTACTCAGGATGGGTGGTGCTGGAGAAGATGCCCCCCGCTCAGGCTCAGGAAGCCATCAAGACCGCTGGTCCGGACAACCTGCTGACCAGGTGGGACACGGTCCCGCTGGAGGAGACCAATGTGATATGCGGCAAGTGCCCCATGTCCTGGGACAAGGGCCGCGGATGCATTGGTTCTTTCGGGCCGGAGACCTCCCAGCTCCCGGAGATAGCCAAGAAATATGGCCTCTCCATCGTGGCCCGCGTTCCAGCTCTGGCAGCGAGCAGGGAGAAGCTCTCGGCTGAGGACGCCAAGAGGCTTGTGCAGGAGTGTCAGGTGCTCAAGGAAAAGCTCCAGGTAGAAGGAAAGGGGCCGGCCAGGCGCTATGGCGGGGTCGTCGAAAGGATGGAGCTGATGGCCGACCTTTGTGCCAGGAACGGCATGAGGTTCTACTTCCTCTGAGGTGCTGGTTTGCAGGCCGAGAAGGGCTTGGACTACAAGGAAGCTTGCGAGGCCTTCAACCTCTCCAGCTTCCACTCCGGGCTCCTAAAGCTGGCGATCCTCAAGCTGATATCCTGTCACCCTCTCCACGGCTACGCTCTTATGAAGGAGATAGGGCGTATGAGCGAAGGGACCTGGAGGCCCAGCCCTGGCTCCATCTATCCAGCCCTTCAAGAGCTGCAACGTTCCGATTACATAGAGCAGGAGCAGATGGGGAGAAGGAGGATATACAGGATCACTCCCAAGGGGGACCAGGTGCTGAGGTTCGCCCTCGATCACCTGAAGGTCAGCATAATGCACCTGGAGAACCTCTTGGAGCACCGGGGCCCGGTGGATTGAGATCAATCCCTTCGGCAGGCTGGGCAGCCCTCCGCAGGGCGGACCTCTATCGTTTCCCAGAGATTATGTTCCAGATCTCCGACGAGCAGCTTTGAGCGCAGAGGCTCGCCTAGGCCGGCGATCATCTTGATGGCCTCCGCCGCCTGCAGGCATCCGAACACCCCGGCTGCCGGGCCGAGGATGGGGAACGACCGGTCATGTTCCGGAACTCGCGGGAACAGGCAGCGCAGGCAGGGAGTGCGGCCGGGCTCTATGACCGTGACCTGGCCATGCAGCCCTTCCACCGCTGCATGAACGAAGGGTGTGGAGGTTCTCATCGCATGTTCGTTGAGCACGAACCTCGGCGGAAGGCTGTCCAGGCAATCGAGGATGATGTCCGCCTCCCTGAACATCCAAGCTATGTTTTCCTTCGTTACCTCAACGCAGTGAGCCTCGATCTCGGTCCCGGGATTGAAGCGCCTTAGCTTCCAGGCCGCCGACGCAGCCTTGGGTACGATGCCCACGTCCTCCTCCCAATGCAGTATCTGGCGGTTTAGGTTGGTGATCTCCGGGACCTGGGGGTCCGCTAGGACAAGCTTCCCGACCCCTGCTCCCGCAAGATAATAGGCGGCCGGGCTGCCCAGTCCTCCGATCCCCATGATGCCGACGCAGCTCTGGGCGAGCTTGCGCTGCCCTTCGCTCCCCATGCCGGGAAGCATCTCTTGCCTTGCGTACCTGCCTTCACCGTTCATGTCCGCCTCAAGCCTTCGACCCTGTAGTCCCTTACACCATATATGCCTCATATCATTATTATAAGTCGAGAGTCATCTAGTGGTGACTGGATATGGCCGAGAGCGTCATAAGCGTTAGGGGTCTGGTCAAGATCTATGGGGATCTCGTGGCCGTCGACGGTATCGATTTCGATGTCCATGGCGGAGAGGTCTTCTCCATGCTGGGCCCCAACGGCGCTGGAAAGACCACCTCGGTGGAGATTATCGAGTGCCTGAAGACGAAGACCTCAGGCGAGGTTAGAGTGCTCGGACATGACATCGACCAGAAGGTCAGGGAGATCAAGAAGCGGATCGGGGTGCTGCCTCAGGATTTCAACGCCTTCGACCTCCTGACAGTAAAGGAGAACATAGAGTACTTCGGAGGGATGTTCCAAGAGCATCTTCCGGCGGACGAGCTCATCTCATTGGTCGACCTGGGAAGCAAGCGGGACGAGTACTTCAAGAACCTGTCAGGGGGACTGAAGCAGAGGGTCGG
>JAKIXL010000057.1:6557-8436 GCA_022709105.1 Thermoplasmatota archaeon
CCAAAGGCCAGAAGGGAGGTCTGGGAGGTCATCAAGGGCCTGAAGGCCAAAGGGAAGACCATCATCCTCACCACTCACTACATGGAGGAGGCAGAGGTGCTCTCGGACCGAGTGGCCATAATAGATAACGGGAGGTTCATTGCCTTGGGCACTCCCCGGGAGATCATTAGGGAGCACGGGTCGGGCAACGTCATCCTGGTCCAAGGAGGGGGCGCCGCCGCCTATGCCGAGCTCAAGCAGGTCTCACCGCGAGTGGATCTGAAGGGGAACGACGTTATCGTCCGGGCCGACAACAAGCAGGTGCTTGCGGATGTGATCATGAGCCTGGAGCGCAACGGCACGTTCTATGATGACGTGCAGATACGCAGGTCGACCCTGGAGGACGTCTTCCTTTCCTTGACCGGCCGCAGGCTCGAGGAGAACGGGGAGGCGAAGTGACATGGCCACCGGACGTAGGATCAGGATCAATTTCATCGCCCAGGCCAAGATGTTCTTCCGCAGCCCCGGTTCGGTGTTCTGGACCGTTGCGTTCCCGGTGCTGCTCATATTGCTGTTCGGAGCGATCTTCAGCAACAGCGGGTCGACCACATACACTTTGTACGTCCAGGACATGGACGGTTCCGAGGCCTCACAAGGCCTGATCGAGAGCTTCAACCAGACCCGCGTGCTCAACATCGTCATGGTCGATAACGAAACCGACGCCAGCGCCTTCATCAAGGATGGTTCCATATCTTCTTTCCTGATCATCCCGGAGGGCTTCGAGAAAGCGTTCGCCCCTGAACCCTACCGCCAGAGCACCGTGCTGGAGCTGCGGATCGATAACTCGAGCGCTACCGCGCTGTCCGTGGCCGCGATAGTGAACTCGGTGGTACAGAGCATTAACCTGCATCTGGCCAATGGGACCATGGTTGTCGGCACCAGCATACAAGGCGTGTCCGAGGACAGCAGCAGGTATAATTTCATCGACTTCTTCCTACCCGGGGTCATAGGCCTCACGGCGATGACCACCACCGTCAACTGGATGGTGGGGCTGCAGACCAGATATCGGCAGAACGGGATCTTCAAGAAACTAGCCACCACGCCCATCACTCAGATGGAGTGGTTGACCTCTCTCATCCTTTGGCAGATCATAACGGTGTTCCTGTCGGTGGCCATCATCATGATCGTGGGCATCGTGATGTTCGATGTCCACCTCCGGCTGGACATGATCTCGGTCATGATCATTGTCTTTTCCAGCGCGTTGTTCTCAGCGCTGGGCCTGATCATAGCCAGGTTCGTGAAGGAGGAGGAAACGGGAGGCGTGGCGGCGGGAGCCATCACCTTCCCCATGATGTTCCTCGCAGGGAGCTTCTTCCCTCTGGAGTCCATGCCCGACTATCTGCAGATCATCGCCAAGGTCATGCCCCTCACGTACGTCAACAACGGATTGAGGGACGCGATGATATTCGGCAACAGTTCAGGAGCGATGTACAACCTGCTGATCGTGGTCGTCCTTACCGTGGTGCTGATGATCGCCGGGGTGGCGATAAGCACCTGGAAGCAGGATTGAGGTCAGAGCGGAAGGGACGCCGGGGGCGCTCCGCGGCGGGAGCGTCCCTCACTTCCACCGCACCAGGATGTTCTCCCTCTGGAAGGTCTTGAGGCTCAATGACATTATCCCTGCGTCGGCGATGAGCACGATCCCGCAGAGCACCAGCATGATCTCAGGCCCCAGGGCGAAGAACCCTGCCAGGGAGATGATGAAGAACGCCACCACCGGAAGGACGACCAGCGAGCCTATCTGCTGGGACGCCCGCACGTCGCTCACCCTGGACGAGACGACCACGTTGAGCGCGATGCTCATGATGCAGAACAGCGGCGCGAGGATGAACACCCCTAT
>JAKIXL010000058.1:0-8020 GCA_022709105.1 Thermoplasmatota archaeon
CCTCCCATTGAAGGAGGTCATCGGAGCAAGCCTCGTCGGGGTCATCGCGACCTCTCTGGGCGGCTCAACCAGCTACATCGAAGAGGGGCTGGTCAACATACGCCTGGGCGTTGTCCTGGAGCCGGCCACTACCCTGGGGTCCATAGTGGGGGCCCTCATCGCCATCTACCTTGACCAGGCCATCATCGCCTCGATCTTCGCCATCGTTCTCATCTACAGCGCCCATTATATGCACCGCCGCCCGGCCAGGACCGTTCAGGTCGAAGGAGCTCGGTCCCACCCTTATCTTTCGGAGAGGTACATCGACCCAGGGACAGTTAAAGAGGTCAGCTATGAGGTGCACCACCTTCCCCGGTCATTGGCGGCCTGCTTCTTGGTTGGCAATCTATCCAGCATGTTGGGGGTCGGCGGGGGGACCTTGAAAGTGCCGATAATGAACATCTGGATGGGCGTGCCCATGCGCGCGGCGACCGCTACCAGCAACTTCATGATCGGCGTGACCGCGCTCGCCGGTACCGTCGTGTACTACGTCAGCGGCCACATATCCGTGGACCTGGCGGCCACGGTGGTGCTGGGAGCCTTCATTGGCGCGACGCTCGGCCCGCGGCTCTCCAAAGAGGTCGCGAGCCCTTCACTCCGGCGTTATTTCGCCGCCATATTGGTCGCTGTGGCCATCTTGATGGTCATCCGGTCCCTGGGCGTCATGACGGGGGTCTGAGATGGTCCGCGGACGTTCCCGTGTCGACAAGTGGGTGCGCACCATCCTCGTCTCAGGGACCGCTCTGAGCATGGGACTGATGTTGGTCGGCCTGGCCATGCACGCCCTGTTCCCGGACCATCCTGATGTGGACCTCTCCCTCCAGGAGATCGCATCCGGCATAGTCGCCGGCAACCCGGTCGCCATCATCGACCTTGGCATGGTCATCCTCATCGCCACCCCCCTTACCAGGGTCGTCACCGCTCTGGCCGTGTTCACCATCGACCGAGAGCTCCGCTTGATGGCCGCTTGCATATTGATACTGCTAATCGTCGGGTCTGCCGTCCTCATAGGCTAGGTCATAGAGCGCGGGGGGAGGCCGCTCGGGAACGGCCCTCTCAATTTCCGTCACCTCCAGTTTCCCCGGCCCTCCTATGGACGTCCTTCTCCCTCCTCTCTCTCGCCGGATCCCTGGCCCCCAAGAGCAGCAGGCTTGAGCCGATGACGATAAAACCTGCAATGATGAAGGGAGTTGACCCTATCGGACCGCTCGCCTGCGGAAGGAACAGGGTCAGTACGATGGGGCCGATGAAAGAGCCAAGATCGCCCATTGTCCTGAACAGCCCCATGGCCCCGCCCAGGTCCGCTGTGCGGGCCACATCTGTCACGTAGGCGCCCACAGGCCCCGAAAGGCCAAGGCAGAGGCCAAGGGCCGACATCACCGCCATGAGGGTGGCCAGATCATAGGCAAGGGGTATGATCATGGCCACCACGCCTCCTAGGAACAGGGAGGCGAAGAAGAAAGGTCTCCTCCCATAGCGGTCGGAAAGGGAACCGGCCGGAAGAAGGCTCAGGAAGTTGAAGGCGGCGGACAGTGTCAGTACTGCGCCCAGGGTCGCCGGGCCCAGGCCCAGATCGCGGGTGGCGAATAGCGGCACGATGGTGGCGACCAGCCCGGTCCGCAGGACGGAGGTGGCCAGAAGGCCCATGTTGACCGACATCAGGGTATAGTCCCTAATGGACCGGACCACCTGCTCGGAAGCGGCGTCCATGCGACCCCCCTTCCTCTGTACCGATCCCTTGCCGATCATGAAGTGGATCACCAGGATGGAGATGAGAACGAGAAGAGCGTAAACGAAGAAAGGCCCGCTGAGGCCATAGGTCTGGCCGACGACGCCTCCCAATATCGGTCCGCTGGTCGTGCCAAGGAACTGCAGGCTTATGAACAGCCCAAGATGCTTCCCCCGCCGGGATATGGGGGCCGTTCGGCTTATCCCGATGTAGGAGGTGGTGAAAAACACCGCTGAGCCCGCTCCTTGGACCATCAACCCCATGAGGAGCATCCAGTAGGACACGGCCAGGGCGGAGATCATCGCAGATGCGAATACGATCAGTAGGCCGGCCATCATGAACCTCTTGAGGCCGAACCGATCGGCGACGATCCCGGAGGGAATGTCCAGGACGACCCTTGAGAGCCCTGAAACGGAAATGAGCGCTCCGATAAGGGCTATCGAAACCCCAAAGGTCATGGCGTAGAGGGGGAGGATGGGCGTGATGGACCCCACCCCGAAATTGACCAGAAAGCCGACCGTCGAAAAGATGACCGTTGCCCGCATTGACGATTCCATATGGGACCTCCCGACCAGGCGGCACGCCCGTCCGCCACGTTGACTTGCACAGCTCCATATTTCTCTCTTGGCGTCGGCGCCTAAGCCATCTGGGGCGATGCGGCCAACAGGGCTACGCCTCGATCTGGCCGGCCGCCCCATCCTCCACGACCGGAGTGCGGCCAGGTGATGGGGACCTCAGCATGGAGCGGCAGGCGACCGCAAGGCCCGAGCACAGCCCAGAGCGCAAAACTATATGAGCTGTCCCCGGGAATAGTCAGGTCCAAATCGCTGGCCGTAGTACAGGGACCCGCTCGGCAGGCCCCGATGCACTGCAATGGTCATCTGGCGATATGGTGAACGATGATGCGCTCCTCCACCTTCGAAATGGCGATCTCCCCGCCGTTCCGCCTGGACCTGACCGCTTGGGCCCTTCGCAGGCGGGCGACGAACAGCATGGACCGATGGGAGGACGGCCATTATTCGCGCACTGTGGTGCTCGAGGACGATGCGTTCGATATGGTCATCTCCCAGATTGGCGGGGGGCATCGGCCGGTCCTTCAAGTAACGCTCAGCGGACCGTCCGGGGCCGACACCGAGGCTGTTGAGAACGCTGCCCGTTCCCTTGTCAGCAAGATGTTGGGCACATCGGTCGATCTGAGGCCGTTCTATGCACTCGCCGAAGGAAGCGACGTCCTCCGGCCACTGGCAGAAAGGTTCCTAGGGTTGAAACCTCCTCGCTTTCCTACGTTGTTCGAGGCCCTGGTTAACGCGATCGCCTGCCAGCAGGTCTCGCTGGACTCAGGCATTCGAACGCTCAACCGCTTTTCAGAGCGCTTTGGCCGAAGGCTCGAGGGTGGAACTGGCGCCCGTTCCTTCCCGCGGCCCGAAGACCTGGCGTCGATATCGGAAGATGAGATCAAAGCGGTCGGCCTCAGCCGTCAAAAGGCCCTCGCGATAAAGAGGATAGCGAATGACGGCCAGGCCATAGAGAATGCCCTGGCCGGAGCCGAACAAATGAGCGACGCTGAGATCCTAAGCTACCTCTCGACCATCCGGGGCATCGGCCGTTGGTCCGCCGAGTACGTTCTCCTCAGAGGGCTCGGCAGATTGGACATGTTTCCCGGTGATGATGTGGGAGCAAGGAACAATCTACAAAGGCTGTTCCATCTGGATGAAAAACCGGACTATGAACGGATCAAGGAACTGACCTCATCATGGCGTCCCTACCAGGGATTGGTCTACTTCCATCTTCTGCTCAACAATCTGCAAGCGAAGGGTCTGGTATGAGCATCAAGGTCTACACCATAGGGCACTCGACACGCTCGTTCGATGAGTTCCTGGCGATCCTTAGGAGGTTCGGCATAGAGATGGTGGTCGATGTGCGGGCGATGCCCAGGTCCAGGCATAATCCTCAGTTCGGACAGGATGTCCTGAGGGGCGGTCTGGAGGCCAACGGCATAGATTACGTTCATCTCGCGGGGCTGGGCGGGCTCAGACCCTCCGCAGGTACGCTTACGAACGCGGGCTGGAGGAACAGGTCCTTTCGCGGCTATGCCGATCACATGCAAACCCCTGAGTTCAGGAGCGCCTTGCAGCAGCTCATGGACCTCGCCGGGAAACGCTCAACGGCCATCATGTGCGCGGAAACGCTTCCCTGGCGTTGCCATCGGTCACTGATCGGGGACGCGCTTCTCGTCCACGGGTTCACTGTAGAGGACATATTCGATGATAAGGTTTCAAAACCTCACAGGATGACGCCATGGGCGAAGGTGGTCGGCGACACAATAACCTATCCGAAGGCGATGTTATGAACCATGGACGAGCGGCCATAGGAAGGATGCGGCATGAGCGGCGATGACATCGGGCCCGGAGATTGCGTCAAGCTGCCCGACGGACGAGTGGCCAGGGTGCGGGAGGCCCATGGCGGCGAATATAGGGTCAGGGTCAGAAGGAGGACGAGCAGAACGCACCAGTTCCTGAGCCTGCCGCAGGAGGACCTGACCAAGGTCCCCTGCCCCAAGGGGTGGATGAGCCCGGAAGGCTACAACCGCTATCTCAAGAAGACCCTGGAAAAGATGCGGTTGAGGCAAGAGCGGAGGTGACATACCACAGCGCCTTATAGGGGCGCGGCGTGAACGTAAGCATGGCGAGGCATAAGGTCATCGGCGTGGACAAGGTCGGGCCGGGTGAGATGATCGGTCTCTCGATAGAGGGAAGGGAACTGCTGGTCGCCAATGTCGAGGGCAAGCTCTTCGCGATCGATGGCCGCTGCTCAAGGCGGTGCGGAAGGCTGTGGAAGGGCCGTCTGAACGGCTATTTCGTAGAATGCCCTAACCATGGCGCGACGTTCGACATAAGAGATGGGCGGGCGGTATCGAGCGCCAAATCGCCTCGTACCGGCAAGGCTAAGGACCTAAGGGCCTACGAGGTCATCATCGACGATGACGGAGTGTTCGTCGCGCTGTGAAGAATCCATTCCGCACATTCATGCCGTCAAGGGCCGGGCGGCCCGCGGGACCGGCCGGCGGTGGACGCGGACAAGGCGAGGGAGCATGACCCCAGGTCCGGTAATCATCCATGAGGATGCCGCTCGCCTCTGCCAACGGTCGGGCCCAGTTGTCGCCGGCACCCTGATACGTCTCATTCCTCGCTCGTTTCCATGAGCCTCTTGTACTCTTCCTCGCCGAGGCACTCCTTGGCGTACTTACACCATTTGGCGCACGACACGATGTTATTGTGGACCACGAACCCGCAGTTGTCACAGGTGACCTTGATGTCATTGGAGAAGATCTCGACCTCACTTCCGCACTCCGGACAGTTCCTGATAGATAGCGTCGGGGTCCTGTGGTTGGCGGAGCCTGGGCAACCATCAAACAACGCTCACTCCTCCATCTCCATGCATTTCCTTATCAGCCTCTTTGATAGTTCCTTCTATCCACCAACCTCGCCTTGGCACTTGACCTTTTCGTCCATTTCTCCCATAGGGCGGAAAATGTCCATGCAAAAAAGTGGAACGGAGACCATGATGAGGGTGTGAAACCTGCCCAGGGGAAAGAACAATGGCGTGGCAGAACCAGAGACCGCCGAGGACCAGAGGATGGACCGGCCGCTGAGAGCATTACCAGCGCTCATTAAGACGGCCTCCGCCGGTCACGTCCGCTAGGGAAGACCGGCATCGAGCGGCCCGTTCGGAATCCCATAGCAGATGACAGAGGAACCGACCCGCACCAGGTCCAGGTCCTTGAGGCCAAGGGCCGCATCGTGCCCATCGATGCATATGCTTGAATCAGAGGTTGATAGGAACGGGCTCACCTGGCAGACCGCCACATCAGCGCACATATGGGCAAGGGCCGAGGGGAGCAGGTCATGGCAACCATCGATGAGCACCGAAGTGACCTCTAGTTCCTTCAGGGCTCCAATGACCGAGCCGACGTCCTCCGTTCTCGGGACCGCAATGGTCCAGAGGCCCGCGTTCTCTGACTTCCTGCGCCGTTCCGGGTCAACACCTTCACCTGTCAGGACCACGGTCTTCTTCGGAAGATGGACATGATCAAGGAGGTCCGCGATGCGCAGGAAGGGATCGAGAACAACAGTAAGGCCTTCGAAGCCCCCCGCCTCCTCTGGCCCCACAGGGAGCTCCGAAAGGTCGACGAGGTGCGCATCATGGAGGGACAGAAGACGGTGCCTGATGACCATAAGCTCCCGCTGCATCTCCGTGGACATCATGCCCGGTCGAACCTGGTGGCCGTTCAAGGACCGGTTGAGCAGGACCGTAATGAACGGTCTCCGATCGCCTGCGGCAGCCATGCATTTGTTCGTGAACCGGAGCAGCCGATCGATGTCCGGAGAATAGGGCAAGTCGTCATTGAGGTCGATAAGGTGATGAAAGCGTACGGCCTTGGTCTCGAGGTACCGCCGGTTCTCCTCGGTCACCCTGGGCGGGGCCGGTATCATCGCGGCAATGCCGATGCCGTTCCTCTCGAAGGCATTGGTCTTGTCGGGATTGTTGGACATCAGCCTGATGGACATGACCCCAAGGTCCTTGAGGATAAGGGCCGCGGCCTCATAGTCTCTCCCGTCCGGCTTATAGCCAAGGATAGTGTTCGCGTCGACCGTGTCGAGGCCCTCGTCCTGCAGGTTGTATGAATGCAGCTTCGATAGGAGCCCTATGCCCCGGCCCTCTTGACGCAGATATATCAGGATGCCCAACCCTTCTTCGGCGATCATCTCTATCGCTTGTCGGAGCTGGGACTGGCAGTCGCAGCGCAACGAGCCGAAGAGGTCCCCCGTCATGCATTCCGAGTGGACCCTGACCAGAAGCCCCTCGCAACCGAAAACATCCCCCATGACCAGCGCGAGATGCTCTTTTCCCGCGTCATCGACATACAGATGAAGCCGAAAGACGCCGGCGTCGGTAGGAAGTCGGACCTCTACCTCATGGGTGACGGCGGTCCTTTCCCCCTCTATCGTTCGAACGGTCGAATTCTCCGCTTCGACCTTGGCGGCGTGCTCATTGATGTAGGCCATTGGATTCAGCTCAGGTGTTCATATTGGTTCGGCGCGGAAAATCAAACTATCGTCGCCCCAGGCCCGCGACCCTGTGTCCCGCTAGACCTCTCTGGATGCGTTCGTTCGAGACCATCACGCGCTAATGCGGGAAGTCGTTGCGGGAGGTCTCCCGGGAGCTTGAGGCCGCCTTCCGGGACCCTTGAGCCTTCATCTTCTGCCCATCAGGCCGTCCAGAAGGGCCCTGGTATTCTCAACGGGAACGGGAACGATCGCCCTCAAGGTCGCTGGATCTACCTCGGTTAGATTCCTGTAATCCGTTCGCATCTTCCTGCCCCTGTGCATGAAGGATATCTTCAACCCCTTTATCTTCAGGAAGGAGGTGATTTCATATGAGGTCACGTCCCGGTATTCGAAGTGGCCAGCATATTTGTAGGTCTTGTTCAGAAGACCGCTCTCCTCCAGCATGATCAATCGCTGGTCCGTCGCCACGAGCAGGACCGGACGAGCAATGGTGTCCCCTTCGGAATCCTTTTCCTCCAATCCAGCTCTCCAGACCTGTATCGTACGCTCCCCCGGCCTAAAGCCAGAGGCCTGCGTTATGAGGGGAGAAAGGGAGGAAACGCTCGACCGGGCAGCGCTAGCGGGCGACGCGATGGGCTGAGCAGCGGCAGCGCTCGGGGCAGGAATGCCCGCCCCGTCAGCGCGGAACCCGGAGCGGGGCATCCCACATTGTGAACAGAACTTCGCGGTCTCCGGCAGCCAGATATTGCACCGGGGGCAGATCATAGCTCATTCGATGTCCTATCCGGTCATATCGATAGCGGTGCCGTTATCATCCTCGGTAACAGGGCCTAAGGAACTCCCCCGGCTCGGTTTTCTTGGGGCGATCCCTTGCAGAGTCTAGGTCCAGATCTAGGGGATCATCCATCGCCGGGAGATCTTTCCGGCAATCGAGCGTCATCTTCCCGAACGCAGGGAAAGGAGCAAGGATAAGGCATGCATGACGCTAGAGATGCCCGACCCCTCATTTGACGTCTAGCAAGCACCACGGCCCCCAAGTCAAGAAGGAGCTTTTTCAGGACAACATCGATGCTCGCAGCGCTTCTACGAAGGCATCGAGCGCGGCGTCGCAGGACGGCGGCCGAAGGACGCTTGGAAGGAGCGGCCGGTGGCGACGTGTCACGAGACCTCCGTTATTGACAAG
>JAKIXL010000058.1:8042-8304 GCA_022709105.1 Thermoplasmatota archaeon
CCCGCCATATGGATATGCATAAAAGTGGGCCCGGTCGGATTTGAACCGACGACCATCGGGTATCTCAGGTCCCACAGGGACGCCTATGAGCCTGACGCTCCACCAGACTAAGCTACGGGCCCGTGCAACCGAGGTTAATCGGCCCCTCCAATAAATACTTTGCCAACTGCGGCCGCGGCTCCAGGGCCGACAACAAATCCTCATGCCTATATACTCCTGGAGCGTAGTGGCCTCCGGTGTTCGATGATGTCAGAAGCGAAGG
>JAKIXL010000059.1 GCA_022709105.1 Thermoplasmatota archaeon
CGTTGGTTGGCCGCATGTACGATCGGGCGAGGTTCCGGCCCTATGCCACCATCGGCCATCTGGTCAGGGCGGCCTCGCTGTTCCTCCTGGCCTTCGCGTACCTCACGGAGGATGTGCCGCTGACCCTCGTGTCCTTTGCTTGCATGGGCGTCGGCAGCAGCGTTTTCCAGACGCCGAACAACAACGAGTTCATGCTTGCGCTTCCCAGAGAGAAGAGCGGCCTGGCCTCGAGCGTCCAGGCGACCATCAGGAACCTCAGCGCAGCGATCGGGGTCTCCTTGGCGACCATGATCATGACCATCCTGATGGGCTCAATGGACTACAGCGCCATCGCCGGCGGTCCTCTCGCCTCCGAGCTAGCCTCCTCCGTCGCCGTGGCGGTGGCCATCGCAGGAGCGCTCTCACTAATCGGCGCGGTGACATCCTGGGCCAGTGAAAAGGAGACGAAAAAGGAAGAAGGGGGCCACCGGAAGAGCTAGCTCCATGAGGCCGATGGGACCTATTGACCGTTCCTCATGAGCTGCCCTTTGACCCGCCGGCCTTTGCCTGCACCTATGCTCCTTGGTTCTCAGTGCTGGGAGAACAGCGCATAGAAGGAGATGAGCACGATGCCAAGGAAGTAGGCCAGAAGGAAGCGGTCGAACCTCTTGGTGTTCCGCGTCTCACGAGCCTGTGGAGCACTCTGCATCGATCCGTTCTCTTCCATGCCCATAGCATCATCGGCCTCCATTTAAATATATTTCCAACATGGAATGAAATATGATTACCTCTAATGATAGGGCTGGCATGTCCTTTCTCATCTGGCCTTTCTATTAGCACCTAGGCCCTGGCGTTACGAGGACGAGGTCGATGGCATCCAATGTTCGGGACCAGGTCGCTTCACCAGCACCAGGTCGTCCGCGAGCGGGCGGAGTACATTCATTGATCCCGATGTGATGATGGCCGCCATGGCATCAGGGACCTTTATACAGGCATTCATGCTCGCTCCTAAGAAGAGGTAGGATCACAATGTCAACGTCCCTCACGGAGGGTCGGTCGGACGAACCTCTCATGAGCATAGAGGCTTCCGCCAACGGCCTTTTAGCAACGAACATCGCCGACGGAACCGCTGCGCCATCTCGCCTTAACATTAACGCGTTCAGATCACCGCCCGAACAGCGCTCCATCCGCCCATATGTGCCCAATGCCGATGGATCGGTTTTTATAGGCCGCGGTCGGAAATGTAAGATGGCCGGGCAGCGACCCGGAACGGAGGTCGAACTGGATGGCAGATGAAAAAATAACGAGGACATGGTGGGGCCGGATGGCCGTAGGCATAATGGCCCTCGTGTTCGGGTTGGCTTTCCTGCTTGTCCCAGGGTTCACGCTCGTTCTGTTCCTATATGCATTCGGCCTGCTCCTGATCATCAGTGGCATCATGCTGATCGCCTACAGCAGGCAAAAGGAGGCCGGAGGCAGATGGCGGACATTGAACCTTGCGGAAGGGGCCATTGTAGTTATTCTGGGATTGATCGCGCTGCTTGCACCGGGGATCACCGCCCTATGGGCGATATATCTGTTCGGGGCTTTCGCCGTGATCACCGGGATACTGCAGATAGCAGAAGGGATCGCGGCCCCCAAGGGCCAGACCGCCTTTGGCACCTCGAACCGTGGTCTGTTGGTCATATCTGGCATATGGTCCCTGGTCATCGGCGTTCTTCTGGCGGTGTTCCCTGGCGCGGGCATATTGGCCTTGCTGTGGCTGATCGGGACCTTCCTGATAGTGGTCGGCATACTCAACATCGCCTCCGGAATCAAGGTCCACGGAGAGGTGAAGAGGCCGGCGGCCAGCGAGGAACGTTAGGCGGGGCGGGACCGGTCCGCCCCCTTGCCCTTTTTGCACGGCCCTCATCGTACCGACCCTGGCGGCTCGTTTTCAGGAATGGGAACGAACGGCCCACATCATGTGCCGTTCATCGATATGCTGCCCAGCTGCAGGAGCGAAGGCTTCCCAATTCCGCCGGCCCCTCCCTTACGATGCCATGTTCCATCTTCTCGCCGGTCTGAACTTGCTTACGGGGGCTTTCGGCCTCGGGGACCTGGTCCCCGGCCGCTCTAGCCTCGTCGGCGAGTTTAGAAAAAGTGGGGATAATTATTATAAGCCCTTCCTCAATATGAGGGTGGGGAGTCCCCGTGGACCTTCTCCAACTTCCCCACCATTTCTTTAATCTTCGGGGGCTCCTCTCTCAAGAACATCCGTTGGTCCACTGGCCTCTAGCACTTGTCCGCCGACCCCTTGCCACAGGCGATGCCGCGGACGACCTCTTGGACCTCCAGAGGCGGGGCAACGGTGTTCACTATGTGCACCTCGCACTGTCTTAGGAACTCGCGGAAGAAGTCACGACGCAGCCTCATCTTCCTCTCGTCCTTGACCAGCTGATGGGGGTTGCAGAAGTTGTTCGCTTCCAGATAAGCCATCGACTCCTCGACGCTGAGCCGCCTGCTGACCTCCGGGTCGCCCTTGTCCCTCTTCAGAAAGATGACCTTGTACATGGTGGCCATGGGAACCACCCCGCCCTGTCCCACCGTCCAGCGGACGTTCACGATGGCCCTTCCGCGATTATCGAAGGTCGCCTTGTCCACCAGGTGCTGGTACTCGGGCCAGATGCTGGCGATGTCCCCCTCCACGTAGAAGTTCTTCTCCGAGCCGTAGGCAAGCGGGCGCTTTGAGGACATGCGCACGAAGAACCAGTCATCGGTCACCAGGCGGGCATCGTTCGACCGGAGCAGGCCCCAGGAGTGTGTCGTCTTCCCCGACTTCGACGGGGCGATCAGCGTCACGCCCTTCCCGGCCACGTCCAGCGCCGCCCCGTGGACGGAGTGGATGCGGTGCTGGTCCTCCAGGATGTCGCCGGCCAGGGCCAGGGCGATGCTCTTCACCCAGCCGTAGTAGTCGATGTTGAACAGGAACGCGGTCCTGGTGAGCGGATCGTACCTTACGCCCATCTCCTGCTCCGGATCGTCCAGAACCACCAGGCGGCCATGGGAGCGGACGCTCTCCGACATGCTATAGAAGTTGTCCTCCCAGTAGTTGTTGGTGTTCGCCTGGTCGGTGAGCAGGCGGATGCAGGTGCCGTGGAGCTCGCACTTCGAAGAGTACAGGTATCGGGGCTCGTAGCGGCGGAAGAGGCCCTCGCGCTCCTCCGGGCCGATGATATCGACTTTATAGGCCATCGAGGTCGGGGAGGGAGATGGCGGGATAAATCATTGCCCCTAGTTCAAGCGGCCCTCGACCGTCAGAGACACCTAGCGGGACTCCCAGGTGAAGAGCGATGGCCTCTGCCAGTCGATGCTGTAGCTCTCCTGGAAGGTTATGCCCGCATCCCTGTCCGCTCTCACGCCGGCCCCCGGCCCTCCGTGTTCGCCGGGGCTCATGTAGATGCCCACACTGTCGGCACCGGAGGAGGTGCTGGCATAGTGCCGGCTCAGGACCGCCCTGCTGCCGAAGGTCGAGCCCATGGTCATCTCTCCGGTCCGTTGATCGTTATCGTAGGCGCCATAGCCGGGCCCGTTCCCATGCGGTAGTGCACGCTCCACCAGTCTTAGTCCTGGGTCATGTTCCAGATCGTTCGGACGTAGGTGTTGGAAACGGCGAAGCGCCCATAGGGGGCGCAGGCCTCCCCGGAGTAGTAGGAATAGGAGAAGGCCGCGTAGACGCGGACGCGATCATCGAGCTCGCCGGAAGCGTCGGCGTTCTTCAGGCGCTCTGCCGACCAGTTGTGGGCGATGCGCAGCGCGCCGGCAAACTGGCCGCGGTTCGAAGCGCTCCCTCCCAGGCGCAGGCTGCCGGAGTGACCGCCCAGGGGGTCGTGCTTCAGCGCCCGGACCGCGATCGGGGAGACGTCCCCGGCGATCGCGTTGACGCACGACATCTTCTCCCCGTCGATCGCTCGCGCCATCGTTCCCGAGGTATCGTTGAGGAAGATCACCGGCGCTCCCCGGAGGATGAAGGTCCTGATCGGCGCGGTCAACCTGAATAGGCGTTCCTCGGTCATTCCGGTGCAGTCGACGCACAGCACCTCATCGGCATCGAAGCTCGCACTGACACCGACGACCAGAACGCGCTGCGCCACCTCGGCCAGGCTGTCGGCGATGAACAGGGTGTCGGGCGAGTCGCCCATGACCGTACCGTTGGCTCCAATTGATGAGCTAATGATCATCTACCAGGTGGTCTGGCCTGCCTCTCGGCGGTAACTGCTGTCCCCGGCATCCATGTACGGCATGACCGCGGCCAGCGCTTCGATCATTATCTCCACGGCCGCCAATGTCACCACGATCCATGATCGCGGTCTACCGGGCCCTCCGCCCTTCGCCGTTCGGATCCCCGCACCGCCATCGCATCATCGGGATATAAGGGGCGGGAAAGGTCACGGACCCCCGTTGCGGACCAGCATCAGCTTGTACTCCATGCTGTCCAGCAGTGCGGCGAGCGAGGCCTCGATGACGTTGGTGGAGACGCCGACCGTGGTCCACGACCTCTCGCCGTCCGTCGACCTGATGAGCACCCGCACCTTTGCTCCGGTGGCGTCCTTGCTGTCGATGACCCTGACCTTGTAGTCCGCGAGCCTGACCTGGCGCAGCTCCGGGTAAAAGCGCTCCAGCGCCTTGCGGACCGCCCGGTCAAGGGCGTTCACCGGCCCGTTCCCGTCGGCCGCGGTATGCTCCATCGCGCCGGTGGAGTCTATGACCTTGATACTCGCCTCCGAGGAGACGTTGCTGCCGGCGACGTCCACGAATATGCGGAAGCCCTCGAGGCGGAACGGCGGCCTGATGCCGTCCTGAAGCCTGCGCACCAGCAGCTCGAACGATGCCTCGGCGCCCTCGAACTGGTACCCCTCGGACTCCATCTCCTTGAGGCGGTCCAGGACCAACCTGCCCGATCCCTTGTCGGGGTCGATTCCGAACTCCCTCATCTTAGCCAATATGGAGGCCGTGCCGGCAAGCTCGGAGACCAGCACCCGCCGCTCATTGCCGACCACCTCGGGCCGTATGTGCTCATAGGTCGTGGCGTCCTTCATGACCGCGCTGACGTGAACGCCGCCCTTGTGGGCGAACGCGCTTCGTCCGACATACGGCAGACGGGGGTCCGCGGCAACATTCGCGGTCTCGCTCACAAAGGTGGACAGCGAAGTGAGGTGGGATAGGTCCCTGATAGACAGTTCCCTGCCCATCTTGAGAGTCAGGGTCGGTATGATGGAGCATAGGTTGGCGTTGCCGCACCTTTCCCCCAGGCCGTTAACTGTCCCCTGGACCATGGTCGCTCCGTGCTCGACCGCGGCGAGCGAGTTGGCCACTGCCAGGTCCCCGTCGTTGTGGACGTGAGCACCCAGCGGGATGCTGAAGCGCTCGCGCACCACATTGAAGGCCTCCCCCACCTCGCCAGGCAAGGAGCCTCCGTTGGTGTCGCAGAGCACGAGCCAATCCGCACCGGCGTCGGCCGCCGCCTTGAGCGTGGCCAAGGCGTACTCCGGGTTCGCCTTATAGCCATCGAAGAAATGCTCCGCATCATACACGACCTCAAGACCGTGGTCCTTTAGATAGGCCACGCTGTCGGCGATCATCTCCAGGTTATCTTCGAGAGCGACCTTCAGGGCGTTTTTCACATGATGGTCCCAGCTCTTCCCGAAGACGGCCACGCATGGCGCCTTCGACTCCACCAGCGCCCTCAGGTTGGCATCCTCGGAGGCTTTCGCGGATGCTTTGCGGGTGCTGCCGAACGCCACAAGGCGAGCATGCTCGAACCTCATCCTTGAGGCGGCCTCGAAGAAGGCCTGGTCCTTGGGGTTCGATCCGGGCCACCCGCCCTCGATATAGTCCATGCCGAACTGGTCGAGGCGCCGGGTTATATCCAGCTTATCCTCGGTGGAGAAAGAAACACCCTCCGATTGGGTGCCGTCCCTAAGTGTGGTGTCGTAGATGGCCACTTTACGGCCCAATAAAGCGATCCCGCCTTTCGTTCTTCATAGAAAATCTACTCCGAGACAGATTAACCGTAATGCGGTTTGCTAATTAAACATTGCGAAATATCGATTCCAGCGGACCATCTATATCGCTCCACCATGACGCTTCCACCGTTCCCCTCGGCCGGCACGAGGGGGCAGGAAACGACCGTCCCAGACCCCAGCGGACGAATAATGGAACACTGCCGGAACTGCGGTCGCCTCTCTGCTTACCTGCCCTTGGCGCGGTCCTCGCTGAGGATGGCCAGCAGGTCGCTGAGGATCGCGCTCGCGGTCTCCATCCTCCCGGCGCCGCGGCCGACCACCGTCACCTCTCCGGCGAGGTCGGTCAGCAACTGCACGATGTTCAGAGTGCCCCCTATTGCCAGTGGGTGGCCGTTGGGCACCATGCGAGGAGAGACCTCCAGGCGGTCCTTGTTGATCTCGCCGATCAGGCGGATGACCTTGTTCTGCTCCCCGGCCAGGGCGATGGCGTCCTCGGTGATGTTCCGGATGCCAGTCCTTATGACGTCGTTGTACGTAACGTCCTTGCCGAAGATCGCGTTGGCCAGGATCGCAAGCTTGCACGCAGAGTCCACTCCGTCTATGTCGTAGGAAGGGTCCCTCTCGGCGATGCCCATCTCCTGGGCCTCCCGCAAGGCCTGCTCGAACGGAAGCCCCTCGTCCTTCATCCGGTTAAGTATGAAGTTGCAGGTGCCGTTGAGAATGCCCCGCAGGGAGAAGATCTCCTCGCCCCTGAGCAGCTCCCTGGAGAGATTGATCACCGGCATGGCCCCGCCCACCGAGGCCTCGTACCTCAGCTGGACCTTGTTCCTCGCCGCGGCCTTGGACAGCTCCCGGAACCTCAGCGCCAGGGGGCCCTTGTTGGAGGTGATCACGTTCTTTCCGGAGCCCAGCGCGGCCATTATGTGCGTGTAGCCCGGCTCGGCGTCCAGGATGTTCGTCGGCGTAGTTTCGATAAGCGTGTCGAAGTCATATTCCTCGATGAGCTCCTTCACCCCGCCATCGACCTTGCGGGTGCCCACTGTGCCGGTGGACGCCTTGCGCCGCACCAGCTCCACGGGGTCGAGCCCCCTGGCGTTCTTGACGATGGTAGAGGAGTCGAACGCTCCGACGATCTTCACCTGCTGCCCGAAGCTCTTGGAGAACAGCTCCTGCCGCATGCCGATGACCTCGGCGATGCCCTGTCCCACCGTTCCGAAGCCGGCGATAACGACCTTCATCTAATCCAACCCCCTGATGAGGATGTAATCGTGCTTCTCCGAGCGCTGCTTGAAGAACTGGTCGAGGGAGGCGATGGTCTCCTTCTTTGAGGCCTTCCCGGTCACCAGCGCGGCGCGGGACGAGGAGTTCGCCGAGCCGGTGTAGCGGACCTCGATGAACGCCACGTTCTCCATGGACTCCAGCGCCTTGGTGATGCTCTCCAGCTCCTTGGTCGGTATGCTGCCCACAATGAGATATTGAATGGGAAAGGTCTCGAAGAACGAGTCGATCTTGGCGACATCGACCTCTCTCTTCCGCCACACCTCCAGGATCTTATTCAGCGCGTGCTCCGAGCGGACCTCGAAGGTGACGTTGACCGCGATCCTCCCGCCGACCCTGTCGTCATGGTGGTGCACCACTCCTCTGATGTTGCCGTCGTTCGCGGAGATGGGTTCCAGGGCCCCTACCAGTTGCCCGGGAATGTCCTTCAGCCGTAGGTCTACGTTCACCTTCATGAGGTTACCTTCCAGTATCCCGCGTCCTGACACCTTGCGGCATATTTGATATTGTCGCGGCCGCTCGCCGGCAACTCCTCGAGCGGGACGCCATCTTGCCCTGATGCATGCATCTCCGGCCACCGCATTGGTGATATCATATTCAGGATCAAGAGACGTGCTCGGGGAGCGGTGATGCGACCGCGATAGTTGAGGAAGCCGCCCTGGGCAATGGCCGTGCCCCGCTCGCCCAGGCAGGTTCGAAGTTCCTACGGTCCATTCAAAAGAGAGAAGTCTTGAGATAGAGCAGAGATAGAACATGAAAAGAGCGTGAAGCGCCGAGGGGGAGATTTGAACTCCCGAGTCCTTGCGGACACAAGCTTTCCAGGCTTGCGCCTTACCGGTCTGGGCCACCTCGGCCTAGTTTTCCACCCTACCGCTTCATATCATTTAAACCTGTCGGGCTCTGGATTGTCAGAGGGACCCAGCTGTATGGCGTTCTTCACCACGAGCGACAGCTCCTCGATCTTGTAAGGCTTGGGCACCACGCCCACGAATCCAAAGTCCTCGTGATT
>JAKIXL010000005.1:0-1462 GCA_022709105.1 Thermoplasmatota archaeon
CAGATATCATCGGTCGAGAGCTACAACCGGGCCGCCGACCTCATCGGGCCGTTCGTGGTCGGAAGGAACGCCTCGAAGCTCTGCCGCGTGAATGCCAAGGGCAGGACAGGCTCGCCCGACGCGCTGCTGGACGACGAATATCTCGATTGGCTCTCGTCCGTGAGGTTCCGAGCCTCTCGTACGGCGGAGCTAGGGCTTCGCCCCCTCATCCGCCGCGCGGTCAGGAGAAGGAAGGTCTCGGTCACCTTGATGGAGGCCCTCCGGCCGCACTGGAAGACCATAACCGACGCTCCGTTCCGTGAGCCGGCCAGAGATTACCTTCTCAATCCGGTCATCAAGATCACGCCCGGTTCGGAGCGTCCCGTTTACGACCTCACCATCGACGGGGAGCCCAACTTCCTGGTGTCCGGCGGAATAGTCCACAACTGCGTCGACGAGATGGACAAGATGACCGACCAGGACCGGTCAAGCATGCACGAGGCCATGGAATCGCAGTGCTATGACGATCGGACCGAGGTGCTGACCGATAAGGGATGGAAGCTGTTCCGCGATGTGAGCCGCGAGGACCTGGTGGCCTCCATGGACCCTTCCGGCGGTGTCGAGCTCGTTCGCCCCTCGCTCTACGTTGACAACGAGTACGATGGAGAGATGTATCGCATCCGTTCCGAGCATGTCGATCTCCTCGTCACCCCCAACCACAACATGTACGTCTCCACCGCCGGCCAAGACGGCTACGCCCTGGTCCGCATGGACGAGCTTCCGCTCGACCGGACGATCAGGTTCAAGAAGAACGCCGCCCGGCCGGTCGAGGGCACCGTGCTCCCAACGGCATCCCGGCAGAAGGCCGGAGGGGCATCCGCCGGAGCGCTCCTTGTGAACCGTGAGAGGATGAGCGCATCGGCGGAACGGATGCGCGATATGCTCGGGACATCGTCCCTCCGGCAGATGGCGGAGGGGACCCGGACGTTCACGACCCATGACCGCGCCCTCGCGGACAACGTTCAGGAGATGGCCTTCAAGGCGGGGCTCGCCGCAGATATCGAGGAGGCGGTCGAGGGCGGACGGGCGCTGTACACCATACAAATGATCGATGATGAGGGCGCTGAGCCGGCGATCGATGCGGCCAGAGAGGTCTCCAAGGAGCGCTATCGCGGAAGAGTTTACTGTGTCGAAGTGCCGAACCACGTCCTCTACGTTCGGCGCAACGGCAAGCCCGTATGGTGCGGCAACACCGTCTCGGTGGCCAAGGCCGGCATCACCGCCACGCTGCAGTGCCGGTGCTCCCTTCTCGGCGCGGCGAACCCGAAGTACGGCCGCTTCCAGGAGCACCAGTACATCGCCGATCAGATCAACATGCCTCCCGCGCTGCTCTCCAGGTTCGACCTGATATTCGCGATGACCGACAAGCCGTCCGCGGACAAGGACGCTAACATCACCCAGCACATCCTCAAGGCCCATCGCA
>JAKIXL010000005.1:1472-26111 GCA_022709105.1 Thermoplasmatota archaeon
GTACGAGGACCCCGCGGCCATATCCGGCGTGGACGGGGAGAGGATCCTGAGCGACACCACCGCCATGCTGCCGGCGCTGGAGCGGGACTTCTTCCGCAAGTACGTCGCGTACTCCAAGAAGATCAATCCCGTGCTCTCCGACGAGGCCATGGCCATCATCTCCCAGTTCTACCTGAAGATCAGGAAGCAGGGCGAGGGCGAGGGCGCCTCGGTGCCGATCACCGCCCGTCAGCTGGAGGCGTTCGTCAGGCTCTCGGAGGCGAGCGCCCGGGCGAGGCTGTCGAACGTGGTGGAGGCGGATGACGCGCAGCGAGCAGTGCGCATCGTGGAGTACTATCTCCGACGCATCGCCGGAGAGGGCGACAAGCTCGATTTCGACATCATAGCCACCGGCACCTCGCATTCGCAGCGCGAGCAGATAGGGATCCTGAAGAAGCTAATCTCCGGGCTGTCCAAGAACGCGGAGTTCAAGAAGGGCGTGCCGTCGGAGGAGATCTTCAAGTCCGCGATGGCGGAGGGCATCGCCGAGGACCGGGCCAAAACATTGCTCAAGCGCCTGGCGCAGAACGGGGAGATATACTCGCCATCGCCTGGCCACTATAGACTGGCATCGGAGGGTTGAGATGATCACGCTGCGAATGCACCGACACGGGCGCGAGCTCCTGCTCGCCGCGGCGGACAAGGACCTTCTGGGCAGGGAGCTGAGAGGCGACGGCCTGAGACTGGAGGTATGCCTAGAGTTCTACGAAGGCGAGGACGCCAGCGAGGAGGTTCTGCTGAACCGCCTGTCGATGTGCACCGTGGCCAACCTGGTAGGCGAGGAGACGGTCGGTGCGGCGCTGCGCGGCGGCTACCTGCACGAGGACTGCATACTGAGGATCGCTGGGGTCCCCCATGCCCAGCTGGCGAAGATGTAGATGTTCTGCGTGAAGTGCGGCCGAGAGGGAAGGACGTACAGCGCCCTATGCCCGGAATGCTTCCTCCAGGCCAACCGGTTCACGTCAGTGCCGGAGTTCCTGGACCTCAACGTCTGCGCGCACTGCGCCGACTATCTGCTCGGCAGGAGATGGAAGCACTACGATGCCGAGGAGGACGCGGTGAAGGACCACGCCGCCGATAACATACTCCTTCGGCAGGACGCCATAATGACGGAGCTGGAGGTGGCCGCGGAGAAGATGGACGCCAAGCACTACCGGGTGACGATGGTCGCCCACCTGCTGCACGAGGACCTCGAGGTCGCCGAGGAGCTGGGGACGACCGTGAGGGTGCGCCGCAGCGTCTGTCCGAAGTGCAACAAGATCCAGGGCAATTACTTCGAGTCCATTGTGCAGATCCGCCCATCGGACAAGCGGTTCTCGGAAGAGGAGCGGGAGGCCGTCCTGAAACGCGCCCTGTCCTACGTCGAGGGCATGGCCAAGGACAGCCGGGACGCGTTCGTGGCCAAGGTCACCCAGGCCCACGGCGGCTACGACCTCTACGTGAGCACGATAGCGCTGGGGAAGATGCTGTCCCGGGACCTCGTCTCCACCTACGGCGCCGAGTACAAGGAATCATCGAGCCTGCAGGGACAGAAGGACGGCCACGACATCTATCGGGTCACCTACCTGGTACGACTGCCGCCGTACCGCGTCCGAGACATAGTGCTCGTCAACGGCCGCCTGTACATGGTCCACAGCACCGGTCCGCACTCCGCGAAGCTTAGGGACCTGAAGAGCAACGAGCTCCTCACGGCGATGAACCAGGACCTCAGGGAGGTCAAGGTCGTGGGCACGCCCAGGGACGTGCTGGACGCTGTCGTTCTCACCGAAACCGACCGTGAGTACCAGATCATGCATCCGGTGAGCTACCGCACCGTGGAGATAAAGCACCCCCGCGGCTTCGTGCGCACCGGGGACACGGTGAAGGTGTTCCCCTACGAGGGGGAGCTCTACTTCATCGGCAACTAGCCCTCGCCGTTCTGCTCCAGCATAAGCTCTTGAAGGCGGCCCAGGGCGGCCTCGGCGTCCTTCCTCGGGCCGCGTATTATCACGCGGTTCCCCTCCTCCTTCCAGTTCTTGCTGGGCAATGACGCTATGCGCACCGGGAACTCGGTGAACACCTGTTCGAACAGCGGCTCCATGGACGACTCGCCGCGCCACACCCTGATCTCCAGCTCGATCTCTCCCGTTCCCTCGATCCTGGGCAGGATGTGCTCGCGGAACATCGGAAGCATCTCATCGGGAAAGCCTGGCAGCAGGAAGATGGTCATCCCGTCCTTCAGTGCCTCTACCCCGCAGGCCGCTCCAGTTGGATTGCTCAGGGCCCTGGATCCCCGGGGCACCTGGGCCATGCGGCGCAGCACGTCATTGATCATCATCGGCCGCTGGTGCATCCGGGTCAGGGCGGCGGCCATCTCCCTCTCTGCCTCCGGGTCCGTCACCAGCTCGG
Source organism: Thermoplasmatota archaeon (assembly GCA_022709105.1). GTDB lineage: Archaea > Thermoplasmatota > Thermoplasmata > Methanomassiliicoccales > Methanomassiliicoccaceae > UBA6. The sequence continues at coordinate 3,900 of JAKIXL010000005.1, forward strand.
CGCCGAGGTACCGGGCCAGGGCCTCCCGCGTCACGTCGTCCAGCGTCGGGCCCAGCCCGCCGGTGACGATGAGCATGTCGGCTCCCAGCGCCTTCGCGTGCTCGAACCCCTTGACGATGTCGTCCTCGCGGTCGCCCACCACCTCGATCAGAACTAGCCGGGCGCCCTTCCTGCGTATGGAAGCGACCATCTCCTTCTGGAAAGGGTCGGTATCCCCGGTCAGCAGCTCGTCGCCGATGTGCAGTATGCCGGTCCTCATCGGTCCGTGATGTTGGTCCCAGGGAAAAAGGTTGGGGCGGGGGGCTTGGCCGGGCCCCCTCGTCCCCTCGCTCCGATCAGGCGGCCATCTCACGGCGGCGGAAGAAGATGTACGCCAATACCATCGCCGCCACGGCATAGGCCACCATCACCCCGATAGACAGGTACACCTCCGGATAGAACAGGTAGGTGGTGAAGCTCTGCCCCGGAGCGATCTCGAACGACATCGTGGTGTCGACCGGGTATGGATCGCTCATGATGTAGCTCAGGGTGCCTCCAGCAAAGTCGATCATGAACCACGGCTTGGTCCCTCCCAGCTGCCCGATCAGCGAGGTGATGATGTTCAATATCAGGAAGAACAGCGCGAAGGTGAGTATCAGCGCGCCGGTCGACCCCTTCATGATGGAGCTGATGAGGAAGGCCACGGCCATGGCCGAAATGCCGTAAAGCAGCGAGAGGCCCAGGGACGCGAAGACCCGGTCGGACAGGCCCCCGTCGCCCATGACCAGTCCGGCGGCGATCGCCACCGCATAGTAGGTGACCAGCACCAGGCCCATAGCCCCCACCGAAGAGGCGAACTTGCCGGCAAGGATGCTCGATTTTCTCACCGGATTGGGGAACAGCAGGAAGCCAGTGCGCGACTGGTACTCGGAAACAATGGCATCCCCGCCGAAGAGCGTAGCGCCCAGGACGATCAGTATGCTCACGAAGCCGACATACTGCTCGATGACCCCGTCCACGGTATGCGGCCGCTCGCTGGTTCCCACCAGCGCGGTGATCAGCACCAGGACCAGGGCCTCTATGATGAGTATGCCCAGCAGCCGCCGGCTGCGCAGGTACTTCATGATGTCGTACTTTGCAACGACCACGGTCTGCTGCAGGTCGGAGGGGAGCGCCCTCCCCCCGTTCTTCACCGCTTCGACGTTAGCCTCCATCATCATCACCTCGAGTCCTTGATCAGCGACATATAGAGCGACTCCAGCGCCAGGCCCGACTCCTTGTAAGAGACGACGTTCAGTCCGATGGACTGCAGGTCCATCAGCGCCTTGCTTTGGGCCTCGACCCCGCCCTTCAGGGAGAACATGAACTGGTTCTCCCCTGCCGCCCGGAGCTCGGTGACGCCGTCGAGCTTGGACACCTTGTTCAGCAGCTCTCCGCTGACCTTCTGCAGGACGGCCACCTCGATCCTGCGCACGGACGCTTGGCCCACGAGGCTGGCCACGGAGCCGGACCGCAGCAGCTTCCCGTGATCTATGAGGACGACGTCTGTGCACACCTCCTGCACCTCGTTCAGCAGGTGGGAGGACATGAACACGGTGTAATCGGCCCTCTTCAACTCGGTGAGGATCTCGCGCACCTCCACCATGCCTCGCGGATCGAGGCCCGAGGTCGGCTCGTCGAGGATGATGACGGATGGCTCGTGCAATATCGCTTGGGCGATGGCCACCCGCTGCTTCATGCCCTTGGAGAACTTGCCGATGCGCTTGTCCGCCCAGTCGGTCATCTTGACCGTCTCCAGGACCTCGCGGCCCCTGCGCTCGATGTCCTGCCTGCTCATCCCCCTGAGCTCTCCCAAGTACGACAGCGTCTCCCGGGGGGTCAGAAAAGGGTAGAACTCCGGCGTCTCCACCACCGCCCCTACGTTCGCCAGCGCGGCCTTGGGGTCCTTGGTGACATCGACGCCGTTAAGGTACGCCTCTCCTGAGCTCGCAGAGAGCATGTTCGTCAGGATCTTGATGGTGGTGGTCTTCCCGGCGCCGTTGGGGCCCAGGAAGCCCATGAAAGACCTTCGGGGGACGGTCAGGCTCAGATCGTCCACGGCCATGAAGCCCCCGAAGTCCTTGGTCAGCTTGTTGATGACGATAGGTTCGGTCATTGGACCCCCTCTTGGATCAAGGTATTGACGGCCCCTGCGGATATAATCCTTTGCGGAGATTTTTATACAAATAGGCCAGCCTGGCTATAGTTTGCTCCGAGGCGTACACCTGATATAGACGGCGGGGGATACAACGGACATGGAGCTCGAGCGAGCGGTGGAGGACGCGGTGGTCGACATGCTCAGGGAGGCCGTGACCACCATACCGCCGGACGTCCAGGATGCGCTGCGCGCGGCCGAGAGGGCCGAGACCAGCGAGGTCGCCAGGACCCAGCTGGCGACCGTACTGCTCAATATGCGCGAGGCCGAGGAGCGCGGCATACCTCTGTGCCAGGACACGGGGGTGCCGGTGTTCTTCCTCACCGGCCGCATGTTCCCGGGCCTTGAGGAGAGCATCCGCCGTGGCCTGGCCCGCGCGACCGAGGAGATACCCCTGCGCCCCAATGCCGTTCACCCCCTCACCCGCAGGAACCCGGGCAACAACTTGGGCGAAGGCTCGCCCCGCATCGTGTACCGTCCAACGGACGACGGGTTCTTGGACGTGACCGTCATGCCCAAGGGCGCAGGGTCGGAGAACATGTCCGCCTTGGCCATGCTCACCCCGGCGCAGGGGCTCAGGGGCGTAAAGGAGTTCGTGCTCGAAACCGTCGCCCGCGCCGGCGGCAGGCCCTGCCCCCCGACCATCGTTGGCGTGGGCATTGGAGGCACCGCCGACCAGGCCGCTGAACTGGCCAAGGAATCTCTGCTCCGCCCTCTGGACGTCCCCAACGACGATGAGCAGCTTGACGCGCTTGAGGGCGAACTGGCGGAGGCGCTGAACTGCCTCGGCGTCGGACCCATGGGCCTCGGCGGCCGAACCACGGTGCTAGGGGTGCGGTGCGCCATGGCCTACTGCCATACGGCCTCGCTCCCGGTCGCGGTCAACCTGCAGTGCTGGGCCGCCCGCAGGGCGTCCAGGAGGATATTCGCGGACGGCCGGACGGAGAGGAGGCAATGAACCTGAGGACACCGCTCTCCGAAAGGACGGTCCGCTCTCTGCGTCTGGGCGAAGAGGTGGCGATCGACGGCAGGGTCCACATCGGCCGTGACGAGATGCACATCCGGGCCCTGGAGATGAGGGAGCAAGGAAAGGAGATGCCGTTCGACATGAACGGGGGGGCGCTCTACCATTGCGGCCCCATCGCCCGAAAGAGCGGCGGGGTCTGGGAGATCATCGCCGCTGGGCCGACCACCTCGGCGCGCATGAACTCGCTGGAGCCGCTGTTCATCCGGGAGTTCGGGGTGCGGGCCATCATAGGCAAGGGCGGCATGTCCGGACCTACGCTGGAGGCAATGCAGGAGTGCGGCTGCGTCTACCTCGCCTTTACCGGCGGCGCGGCGGTCCTGGCCGCCCGGAGCATCAAGAAGGTGGAGCGGGTGGAATGGCTGGACCTAGGGATGCCGGAGGCGCTGTGGATCGTGGAGGCCAGGGGCCTGGGGCCGCTGGTGGTGGCCATGGACGCCCACGGGAACTCGCTGTATGATGAGGTCAGCGCCGGCGTGGAGGACAACCTGGCAAGGCTCAAGGGAAAGCTCGGCCGCTGATCACTCCTTGCTCGGCGCCGGCTCCTCCTCCCTCGCCAGCAGGTCGGGGTTGCGCTTGATGCGCTGCCTCAGGAACAGAGACGCCATGGTCACCAGCAGCGCAAGCCCGAGGCCGACAACCATCATGGAGTGCGACAGGTCATAGTCGAGCACGAACCCCGAATTTCCAGGCAAGGTGTTCCGTTTCATCGAGAAGTCCTGCACAATGCTCTTCAGCGGCTCTATGGTCAGGCCTTTGTCTGTGGTGACGAACCCGTCCTTGCTGAGGCGAACGGTATATTCCCCAGGGGGGACATGGGAGAAGGTGTAGTTGCCCTTGCTGTCGGTGACGGTCACCAGCTCCGCACCTTCCTCTGGGGTCAGTACCACCTTCACCCCCTCCATCGGATCCCCGTTATAGGTGACCCGGCCACTGAGCTTGGCGTACTGGGCGATGATCTCGTCCAAGGTGAATGGGACCTCCAATACAGTGCCCTTGTTCAAAGATATCAGCACTGGGCTCGATATGTTGTATCCTTCCTTGGTAGCGTAGATCACATACGAGCCTGGGGTGACGTTCTCAAAGCGGTACTCGCTCAAAGGCTTGACAGTGTACGCGTAAGAGGTCACGTTAGCGCCGGCCAAGGTCACGGTCGCACCAATGATGGGACGATTGCCGTCAGTAACATACCCCTTGACGGTGCCTAGGATCTCGTACATGAAGAAGTCGAGATCGTTGCCGGATGTGGTGACGTTCTCGTAGGTGATATTGGCCATGTACCCCGTATAGTTGGCCATTATCGAGTAGTTGCCAGCTGCGATCGAGCGGCTGTACCATCCGTTGCTATCGGTCGTAACGTTGTAGGTCGCTTGGCTCCCAGTGTTGCGGATGACGATGGTCACTCCCGGGAACGGGTCGCCATCGACGTCGGTGACCGTGCCGGACACCACGATCGTGCTGTCGGCCCGCACGCTGCCTGCGGCCAACGAAACGCCGATCAACAGGAACGCGATCGCCAAGGCGGGCCATCTCATGGAGGGAGCGAAAGGTCTCCTCGCTAATAATCGTTTTGAACTGGATGCTCCAACCGGGAGGGCGCGCCACGCAAGCCATCTGGCCAGGGCGCGGCCGATAGATGCGCCCGGACCCTATTTTCGAACCTCTGCCCGAAACCATATAATAGCGGTAGGGGGAATCGAGCGTGATTTCAAAGGGAGATCCACAGGATGCACAAGGTATCAAGGCGATACAAGAAGGATGAGGTCATGGCCCTACTGGACCCCCTCATCGCCAAGTGGTTCAGCGGGAAGTTCAAGGATTTCACCGAGCCCCAATCCTACGCCGTCCCCCTGATCCACGAGCGCCAGAGCGTGCTGGTGTCATCGCCCACCGGCTCAGGGAAGACCCTGACGGCGTTCACCTCGATCATCAACGAGCTGTTCAAGTACTCCAAGGAGGGGAGGCTGGAGGACCGCGTGTACGCGGTGTACATATCGCCCCTCAAGGCCCTGGCCAACGACATCAACCGCAATCTCGAGGAGCCGCTGCGCGAGATGAGGGAGGTCGCCGACCGCGAGGGGGAGGCGTTCCCTGAGATCCGCGTGGGAGTGCGCACCGGCGACACCTCGCAGACCGAAAGGCAGAGGATGCTGAGAAAGCCGCCGCACATCCTGATCACCACGCCCGAGTCCCTCGCGCTGGTTCTGGCGGCCCCCAAGTTCCGGGAGAAGCTGTCCCAGGTTGAGTATGTCATCCTGGACGAGATCCACGAGGTGTGCGACTCCAAGCGCGGAGTGCTGTTGTCCCTCACGCTGGAGCGGCTGCAGGAGATGTGCTCCAGACAGTTCGTGCGCGTCGGCCTGTCCGCCACCCTGGCGCCGATCCAGGACGTGGCGGAGTATCTGGTCGGATACGAGGGCGGGAAGGCCAGGGACGTCAACGTGGTGGAGATCATGCGGCAGCGGGACCTGGACATAAGGGTGGAGTGCCCCACCGAAGACATGACCGTTCTCCCCTACGAGATCGTGAACTCCAAGATGTACGACCAGCTCTTCGAGATGATCCAGGAGCACCGCACCACCATCGTGTTCACCAACACCCGGTCGGGCACGGAGCACGTGGTGTACAAGCTGAAGGAGCGGGGCCTGGAGGGCATCGAGGCCCACCACGGATCGCTGGCCAAGGACATCCGGCTGGACGTGGAGGAGCGGCTGAAGAAGGGCGAGCTGAAGTGCGTGGTGTCGTCCACCTCTCTGGAGCTCGGCATCGACATCGGCTTCGTAGACCTGGTGGTGCAGATCGGCTCCCCCAAGTCGGTGGCCAAGGGCCTGCAGCGAATAGGGCGCAGCGGGCACGGCCACGGGCTGACGTCCAAGGGCCGCATGCTGGTGTTCGAGAAGGACGACCTGGTGGAGTGCGCGGTGCTGTGCCGGGCGGCGCACAAGAAGCACATCGACCGGGTGTCCATATCCGAGGACTGCCTGGATGTGCTGTCGCAGAGCCTGGTGGGCATGTCCCTGGAGCAGCGTTGGGACGTCCAGCACGCCCTGGAGGTCGTCCGCCGCTCCTACTGCTTCCGCAACCTCAAGCAGGAGAAGTTCATAGAGGTGCTGAGGTACCTGGGCTCCAAGGACGCCTTCGAGGGCGTCTATCCCAAGCTGTGGTACGACGAGGAGGAGGGGCGCTTCGGCCGCCGGGCCGGCTCGCGGATGATCTATTTCCTCAACCTCGGGACGATACCGGAGGAGGCGAACTACAAGGTGTTCACCGAGAAGGGGGGGCTCATCGGCGACCTCACCGAGAAGTTCGTGGAGCGACTGTCGCCCCGGGACGTGTTCGTCCTCGGCGGGAAGTCGTACGAGTACGTGAGGACGAAGGGGATGAAGGCCTTCGTCCGGGAGGCCGCCGGCCGCAAGCCGACGGTGCCCACGTGGAGCGGCGAGATGCTTCCCCGCTCCTTCGACCTGTCGATGAACATCGCCACCTTCCGCCGGGAGCTGATGGAGAGGCTCGACCAGAGGGACGACGACATCATCGCCTGGCTGTGCTCGTTCGGCATCGACCGCGGATCGGCCCGCTCCATCCTCTCGTACTTCCGGGAGCAGAAGGCGGCCTGCGACTTCATACCCAACGACCTCGAGCTGGCCATCGAGGGATACATCGACATGAGCGGGAACCACAACGTCATCTTCCACTTCCCGTTCGGGCGTCGGGTGAACGACGCCCTCTCGCGGGCGTACGCGTTCATGATGACCCAGCAGCTCGGCAGCAACGTCTCGGTGTCGGTGACCGACGACACCTTCATGGTATCGTCCCCGAAGCGCATCGAGATCAAGGGGCTGGAACGCATCCTGGGCTCGGCCCAGCTCGAGGATGTGCTGATGCGGGCGGTCAAGGACTCGGAGCTGTTCAAGCAGCGGTTCCGCCACACCGCCTCCCGCAGCTTCATGATCCTCCGCAACTACAAGGGCCGTGAGGTGTCGGTCGGCCGGCAGCAGGTCCGCTCCACATACCTGCTCGAGGCGCTGGAGAACATGGAGGGGGTGCCGGTCATCGACGAGACGTACCGCGAGATCATGGAGGACGTCATGGACATCAAGAACGCCCAGGCGGTCCTGAGGTCCATCGAGAGCGGCGATGTGAAGGTCCGGGCCATCGAGTACACCTCGACGCCCTCGCCGTTCGCGCACAACGCCATCCTTGCAGGCATATCGGACATGGTGCTGATGGAGGACCGCGGGGCGCTGCTGCGCGAGCTCCACCGCCGCGTCCTCTCCAAGGTCATGGGGTCCGACCTCTCGGAGTTCGAGTTCACCGAGGAGCAGGTGCTTCCGTACTTCAGGAAGCGCATCGGCTTCGTCAATTCCAAGGACGATCTCCTGGCCCTCATCCGCCGGGCCGGGCCGATAAGGGTGCTGAAGGAGAAGGGGAGGAGCGTGTACCCTTACACCATTTCCTCCCGCGAGGCGGTGGACGTGTGGTCGTCGGAACTCATCCAAGATGGCGCCATATCGTCTGTGTACATCGACGACGCGTACTTCGTCGCGTCCGAGGACCTCCCGGCATACTGCTCGGTATTGTCCCGAGAACGTTCCCTGGGCGAGCTGGAGCAGCGGGTGCTCGGCGAGATCGCCGAGGCAAGAACGCCCCAGGAGCTAGCGGGGGCCCTGGATGCGCCGGGCGACAAGGTCCACCAGGCGCTGAGGAAATTGGAGGCCACCGGTTCGGTGGGCCGGGTGGGCCGACGCGACGGCAAATGGCTGTACCGCGTCCGGGAGGTGCCGGCCATGCCTAGGCAGGACGCCATGGACGAGGTGCTGGTCAGATATCTGGAATGCTACGCCCCGGCCACTGCGGAGGAGGCCGCCTTCGTCTTCGGCCTGGACGCCGATGAGGTCCGCCGGACGCTGGACGATCTGGCCCAGGAAGGCCTGGTGACCAGAGGACGCTACCTGATATCGGAGCACGAGCAGTACATGCTCAAGCGTGACTACCTGCGCCTGAAGACCAACGACCTCAACGCCTACGACCACCGGACGGTCGAGGCGTACCGCCGCTCCAAGCTCGACCGGACGTTCGTCTCGGTGGATGAGCTGTTCGAGAACTTCGGGGACATCGGCATGCCCCTGGACGCCTTCTACAGGGTCGAAGGTTTCAAGCTATCGGATTGGGAGGAGATGCGCCGGGACGGCAGGCTGCTCCTGGGCCGGTTCGTCAGGGGCCGTGTCCGATATGTCCGGGCCAAGGACGCCCCGGCCTACGTGGCGGCGTACCGCAACGGCCCCCTGCGCCCGCTGGACCATGCCGTCCTGGACGTGGTCCGGTCCAGCGGCGACGGCATGTCCATGAGACAGGTCGTTGCTGCCATGCCGGGCCGCACCAGGGACGAGGTCAAGGAGAGCATCGACCGCCTGGACCGCAGCATGATGGTGGTCCGACGCTTCGAGGAGCGCGAGGAGTGGTCATCGGAGAACTACTACCTAGCATATGACGCGCCCGAACATCAGGGGGATGCAAGGAGGGAGATAGTGGAGCGCCTGGTCCGTGCCTATGGACCGGTATCCATCTACAACATCACCAGCGCCACCCAGTTCCCCATCGCCCAGGTCGCCGGGATGTTGGAGGACATGGACGTGGAGACGATCACGGTGGGCGAGTCAAGGGAGGAGATGTACATCTTCCGGGACGAGCTGGAAGCGCTGAACGGCGCGCCGCGGACCGAGCAGGGCTTGCGCATCGTTTCCCTTCACGACCCTGGCGTGCAGTCGATGTGGGCGGCCATCGCGGCCCGCTACGGCGACAGGTGGATATTCCCCATAGTGGCCGGCGGCCGCCTGGTGGGCGGAGCGGAGAAGTGGAACATGAGCGGATGCATCGAGGTCCGCGAGCTGGACCTTGAGGACCCTGCACTGCTCCCGCAGGCGCTGGATGCGCTGGACCGGTTCATGGACCACTATGCGATGATGGGCTATGACATCGTGCGGCTTCGCGAGGTGCTTGGCTCGACGCCGGGGGACCTTCCGGAGGAGCAGGCCGCAGTGCTCGAGGCCAAAGGGTACACGCGCATGGGCGACATGCTCGTCAAGGGCAACATGGTGCTGGACCACCATCCCTGGGAGGACGTGATGTCGTACGTGCTGTGGAAGCAGCGCATCGATCCGAAGAGGCGGTTCCCCAACGTCGTGGAGGCGGTCAAGACCACCGGGGGGCTGCGTTCCGACGCGGCCGCGGCCCTGAGGTGCAAGAACCGCATCCCCCTGAAGAAGATGTACGAGATGGGATTCCTGATCAAGGCCCAGCCGATACCGGACTATGTGACCTATTGCAGCCTGGAGCATGCCTCGCTGTGTCGGCGGGCCAAGGACCGTCACGTCACCGAGGACATGCGGTCGGTGCTGAGGGCGATCGAGGACGGCCGCCCCGTGTCCCGCAACCAGCTGCTTGACCGTTCGGTCCTGGGGCGGAAGGCGACGCAGGAGGCGCTCAAGGACCTGATGGAGGCGACGATCGTGTACACGGACCAGAACAAGCGCCTTCGCCTGGTGCCGGAGATCGAGATGTCCCCCCGCGAAGCCAGGCTTGAGATCGTCCGCCACTGCTTCCGCAATTTCGGAACGTTCACCGCGGAGAACCTCTCCCGGTACATGCGCGGGGAGATGCCGATGAAGGAGCTCAGGAGCACGCTGGCCGAACTGGAGCGGGAAGGGTTCCTGGCCAAGGGCTTCCTGGTGGACGGGGACGAGAGCGTGCACTGGGTGCTCCGGGAGGACCTCGAGCGCATCGGGAAGGTCCGCTCGTCGGAACAGTTCGTCCTGGGTACGGAGGACGCGTTGCACAACTATCTGGCGGAATGGATCCGGCAACGCCTGGGCGGAAGCTACTTCTCGCTGATCATGGACGGCCCCCGAACGATAGGCTCCTTCCGAGGGCGGGTCAAGGCATCGGACATCGTGCTGCACGACCTCATCGGCGGGCCGGAGGCCCGCGCGATCGTCAACAGGCACGTGCGCGCACTCGGCCTGACCATTAGGGTGGATGACGACGCCGACACGATCCCGGACTGGGAGATACAGGACTTCTACGAGAAGACCCACCCCGGGGAGGTCTGATGATCGGAGAAGTTTCGGCAAGCTTATTTTCGGTGAACTGCCCCGTTAGGACAGGACCTCTCGCTTCATCCATTGGACGTGCACCTCTTTGCCAAGGGGCATAGCGGTCCGGCGTCCACAAGCGGGTTCAAGGTAGTTCCTGCCCCGCCCTCTTCGATCCTCGTTGAAGGATATCGATCGAAGTTTATGATCACGTGACCTTGACAGCCCGCACCGCGGGCAGTCGTGCCATCTGTCGTTTAGCGTTTTAAGAACGCACTCACCGCAGCGCGAACATTCCTGTCTCGTTCCTCTGGCGTCCACTTGAACGAACAGCTTACCAGCCCTTTCAGCCTTGCAAGCCAGTTCATGGTCGAACGAGTTCCATGCGGCATCACCAATGCCTCGTGCCTGGTGACCGTTCTCTATCATATCCCTGATGTCAAGCTTCTCGGTGACGATGAGGTCGCAGCTGTCGACGTAACGGTGAGATAGCTTATGCTGGAAGTTATCTCTCCGATCGCATACTCGTTCGTGCGTTCTGGCGACGGCAATCCGTTGCCAGTTCCAGTTCTGGGAACCTTTCTGTTTTCTGGAGAGGCGGCGCTGTTCTTTACGCAACTTCTTGAGCGCCTTCTTAAGATTTCACCGGTTCTCAACCTAGATGCCGTCGCTGTCGACCGGGCAATGCTCGAGGCCAACGTCGATGCCCATGGTTTTTTCAATAACCATCGACTCTCTCAGGCCTCGACCATCGTCGATAAACAGAAAAGCGAACCACTTGCCTGAGGGCATTTGCTCGATAATGACGCCCTTGACGTCTCCCCCGGCGGCTGTACGCATCCGCATAGGGATGCCGCCTATCTTCGAAAGAGGAAGTGAGCAGAACCTGTCGTTCTTCGGTTCGAGCCATTTGTCCGTCCGATCGCATGTGAGGGTCTTGAAGCGGGTCTCGCTATTGAAGCGCAGCTTGCCGATCTTGCGGCCGCGTTCCTTCAGCTCTCGAAGCGCCGTCAGGTTCGAGAATGGACGATGCAGCTCGTACTGGAGCACCTTCGAGTGCACTCCTCGGAGATCGTCGCCCGCACTCTTCCACACCGGCGGCAGAGCCTGCAGCTTGAACCGGTCGTGCTCGCCTTCGTTGGACAATTCAAGGAAGCGGTTGTAGACGCGCCTGCACACCTCCTTGGTCCGAAGAAGCTTCAGCTCTTCCTCCTTGTTCGGATAGAGGCGGAACCTGCAGGCGAGCATCGAGGATCTGGAGAGATCCCATTTTAAAACGCCTTGAGAGGGGTAGGTGGCCGAAAGCGCGTCCGTGCTTCTTTCGTCAACCGTTCGCGCTGGACGCCCTCTCGCTCGCACCTATTAAATATCGTTTAACCGTTTTCCAGTCGATGAAGATCCCCTGTGAGCTCATCGTGTGGTATGTGCTCCCGTCGATCACCCAGGCCGAGGTCGCCCGCCGCTTCGGGGTCACCGACGCGGCGATATCCCAGTACCTGAAGTCCAAGCGGGGCACCAACAAGGAGCTGGAGAACAGCGGCCGGTATGAGGAGTTCAAGGCCGAGGTGGGAAGGGCCGCGCAGCGCATAATTGACGGCTCGGACATCGTCACCGAGACCTGCCGGGTGTGCGATATGGTAAAGCGCAGTGGCATGTTGGTCAAGGTCTACGAGACACACACCGGGGTCAAGGCGCCGGCGTGCGTGTGCCCGGACTGCACGCACTTCTAGGGACCTTCCTCGCCCGGTCCTCGGAAATGTAGAGGTACTCCTGAGCGTAGCCTGCGTACCGTCCGAAGTGCCGGCGGGCATGCTCGCTCACCTTCCTGTAACTACCTTCGACGCCGTAGCGTTCCCGCATGGCCCTGGCGATGCGCACGTCCACCGGGCATGCCTGCAGGTGGTCCAGGGAGAACAGGGCGATGCAGTCGGCGACCTTGTCCCCGATGCCGCGCACCGTCTTCAGGTACCTTACGGCGCTCTCGTAATCTAGCGCCCTAAGCCTCTCCAGGTCGAACTCCCCGTCCCGGACCGACCGAGCGTAGCATCGAAGCCAGTCGGCGCGGTATCCCAGGCGGCAGGAGGCGATGTCCCCGCCCTCCGCCAGCTCCTCAGGGGTGGGGAAGGCGTGACGCCCGTTCCTCAGCCGCGCCCCGTGGGTGCGGCAGACCGACTCGATCATCATCTTGATCCTGGGGACATTGGCGTACGATGCCAGGAGGTATGACGCGGAGCACTCCCAGACATCCTGGCGGATAAGGCGCATCCCGCGGAAGCGGTCGATGACCGAGGCTATGCACTCGTCCCGGGAGACCTCATCGTATATCGTCTCCAGGTCATCGTCCAGGCGAAAGTACTGTCGGAGGAAGCCCTCATCCGCGTCCCCCCTGGTGATGAGCTCGTCGCCTTCTTGGCGCAGGCGGATGGAGCGGTCGCCGACCACACCCTCCCACCAACCCGACCTCAAGGTCCATCGGAACACCTGGCCGCTGTCCAGGGTGTATCCCAGGTGGAACAGCGGGACCTTCATTGCTTCTTCCGGGCCACGAACACCATCAGCTCGCTGTTGGCCTTGAACGGCCCGCCGTGATAATCGCCGTACATCTCGATGGTCTCGAAACCACAGCGGTCAAGCAGCTCCAGAGCCTCGCGGTGGAAAAGGTACCGCAGGGTGAAAACCGAGGTCACCCGGCGCAAGGGCTTGTCCTGCCTTGAGATGTCGTAGAAGTACGTGACCGTGGTCCTCTGGTTTGGCTGATCGAAGGTCTGGGCCTCGAACCAGGAGATCACCTCGCCCTGCGGGGTGAGCTTCGTCCCGCGGTGCCGCAGGAGCTGCTCCGGCCGGTCCAAACGGGGCGAGAACACCACGAAGGAGAAGAGGCCGTCATCGTCCAAATGGTCCCTTATCCGCCTCAGGGCCGCCTCCTGGTCCTTGGTGTCCAGCAGGTGGAGGAACGAGGCATAGGGGACGAACACTAGCTTGAACTTGCGGCCTAGGTCCATCTCCCTGATGTCCGCTTGCACTATGGCCACCCTTGCCTCCTCTTGGGGGCTGAGGAACGATACCTTGGTGGCGCATACGTCCAGCATCGCCGGGCTGCGGTCGACGCCGGTCACCTCGTAGCCGGCCTCGGCGAAGGGGATGAGCACCCGCCCGGTCCCGCTCATGCAGTCCAGGACCGGACCTCCGGTCCTTTCGGCGAGGTCAAGGAAGAACCGGATGTCGTCCTTGTATTCCTCATGCCAGATGTCGTAATACCTGGCCGAGCCTTCGTACAGGTCCAGATTCTCCGTCTCAGCGCTTATATCCAAAGCGCCGGAGGAGCTCCTTCCTCTTCTTGGCGTCCTCATCGGTCTCCACTCCCTTGGGCGTCTGCCCATCAACGATCCCCACGATCCCCCGGCCCAGGCCCGTCTCGGCCACCAGGACCTCGGCGGGATTGGCGGTGGCGCAGAAGATCGTGCACACCTCGGAAACCTCCTTCAGGCCCCTGAGCACGTTGATGGGATAGGCGTTGGTGAGCACGACGACGAAGGAGTGGCCGGCCCCGATGCGCTGCGCGTTCTCCGACGCACAGGCCTTTAGGGCGTCGTCATTGCCCTCCACCCGGACCAGACGGTCCCCGGAGGCCTCGCAGAACGCCACTCCGAACCTTATGCCCGGCACGGCGTTCACCATCGCCTCGTAGATGTCCTCGGCGGTCTTGATGAAATGGGCCTGCCCGACGATGATGTTGGCCTCCTCGGGCTTTACCAGCTCCACTGCCTCCGTCCTCATGCTTTCCCACCACAATGAGCCTCTTCCGGCGATAAATAGCCTTGCCATCTTGGTCCGGTGCAAGGTATTTCTACCGCCCATCACGTTGCTCGGTGCATGTTCTTCGTCGGTCCCGCGGGCTACCCGCCGGGCAGCAAGGGGGCGCTGCAGGCGGTGGAGAACGTCCGCAAGCTGAACCTCAATGCCCTGGAGCTGCAGTTCGGGCGGAGCGTGAACCTGAGCGTCGAGCGGTCCAGGGAGCTCGCTCCCCGGGCCCGCGAGCTGGGAGTGGCGCTGTCCTGCCACGCTCCCTACTACATCAACTTCAACTCCGATGAAGAGAACAGGGCCAAGAGCGAGGAACGGCTGCTCAGCTCCCTGCGCTCCGCCGACGCCATGGACGCACGCATTGTGGTGGTCCACGCCGCATCGTACATGGGCCGCTCGCCGGAGGAAGCCACAGTCGCGGTGATCCGCAGCCTGAAGCGCATACGCAGGACCGTTGTGGACGAGGGCCTCAGGCCCGCCATCGGCCTGGAGACCATGGGAAAGACCGGCTCCTGGGGCACCTACGAGGAGATCGCGGAGGTCATGGCCGAGGTAGAAGGAGTGGAGCCGGTTCCGGACTTCGCGCACATCCACGCCCGCGGCCAGGGTTGCCTGCGCACCGAGGAGGACTTCCGGGCCGCTCTCGAGAAGGCCATGGACCTGCACCCTGGCCGGCTTCACTGCCACTTCAGCGGCATCGAGTACACCGCGAAGGGCGAGAAGCGCCACCTTCCCCTGGAGTCCAAGGAGCCTGATTTCGCCCTCCTCCGCAATGTGCTCCCGAGGTCGGGGAGGGACTTCACCATCATCTGCGAGTCCCCCGACCCATCGGGGGACGCCGTGCTCATGAGACGGATGCTGGAATAACGATGTTCTCAGCTAGCGATGCCAGGACGACAACTATTTATCTCGAAATATATTGATTATCGGAAGCGACCCTGGGTGATTATCATGGCGGAACCCGCCGAAAACGGTGCAGAAGGAAGCGATTTCGAGTTCGATTGCCCGGAATGCGGCACTCATATACACGGAGAGGTGGAGCAATGTCCGAAGTGCGGGGTCGAGTTCGTCATAGAGGAGGTGACCGAGGAGGAATGCCCCGCATGCCATGCCATGATCCCACTGGAAAGCGCCTCCTGCCCGATGTGCGGGCGCTCGATGACATCGTCCCCGGAGCCTCCCCCAGAGGTCCATGAGGCCGCCAGCGCCGAACCGCCGGGCAAGGCACAGGACGAGCTGCAGCGCGAGCTGAGGGAGGAGTTCTCCGGCCTGGTGTCCGAGGTCGGCCCCATGATCGCCTTGGCCAAGGAGCACGCCATCGACACCACCGCGCCCCGCCGGCTGATCGACAAGGCGGTGGCCATGGGCAAGCGCAGGGAGATCGAGCCCGCGGTGCAAACGATGAGGGACTGCAAGGAGATGCTCGAGCGCTCCATAACCGACCGGCTGGAAAGGGACATCATGTACCTTGAGAACCTCGCCGAGGTCGCGCGGAAGATGAGCTCCGACCACCAGTCCATAGAGAGGGCCGTCGCCGAGATCAAGGAGAGGCAGGCGGCCAAGGACCACGCCGGCGCCCTGGAGAGCGTCCGGGCGTCCAAGCGCACCGCCGAGAAGCTCACCGGCAAGTACGTCGAGGCCCACGAGATGTACGAGGCCTTGGAAAAGATGATACTGAACTCCGAGGCCTTTTACCTGGACGTACGAGAGCCGCGCAAGCTCCTCAACGAGTCCCGGGAGGCAGGGGAGAGCGGCGATTGGACCACCATGGGGATCCTCGCCCGAAAGGGGCGGGAGGAGATGAGCAAGGTCCTTCCGGAAATGCTATCGGAGGAGCTGCGAAAGGCCAAGCAGTCATTGTTGGACCTCAAGGCCAAGGGAAAGGACGTCACCTCGATGATCAAGACGCTGAAGGACGCCGGGGTGTCGATGAAGAGGGATCGGTACGAGGAGGCGCTGGAGCGCCTCACCGAGTTCCGGGACGAGGAGAAGAGGCTGTGATCACGGCCTTACCGGCTCCATCTCCCGCTCAAGCACCGACCGCTCCTGCACCTTAAGGCTGTCCGGGCTGACCGAGACCATGAACACCGCCCGCCGCTCCGATACCTGGTCCACCAGGGAGCGTACGAAGCGGATCACGCCCTCGAAGCCGGCGTTGCTTATCAGGTAATGAAGATCGTCCAGCAGCACAATCGAAGGGCCGTCGCGGCGCACATGGTCCTCGGCCAGCATCACGATCTTCTCCAGCGAAGGGGGCACTGTTCGGGACCCCCTGGACTCATGCTCCGTAAGCCAATATATGTCCGCCTTCCGGCCGCCGAGGCGGTCTCGAACCGTCCCGGGATTGCTGCGGCTGAACACCAGGGCCCTCATTCCCCGGTCAACCTGCCTTCCCACGAGGTCGTATGCGCGGTCCGGCCGCGGCTCCAGCACTATATATGAGCGTCCCTCCCGCACCTCGATCTCCCCGATGGGGGTGACGTTGCCAGGGCCCAGCACCTCCCGGGCCAGCTCTGTGGTTATCTCCGAGCCCATGAGGGAGGCGAACGCCAGGACGCGGTTCATTCCGCCCTCGAGCTGTCCGGCGGTGTCCGGGCAGGCCTCGGCCACAATCTCCAGGACGTCGTCGCCTACCACGCAGCCCCCCCTTGAGGCCACCTTCCTGAGCATGCCGATCCGGGTCGCTTGGTCCAGCGGCCCGATCTCCACCACCAGCCCGGACTCCATCCTCGCCGCCAAGCGGTCGGCGAGGGAGGGGATCCTTCTAGGCTCGCGGTCGGCGGTCATCACCACCTGCTTCCCGGCGGCGATCAGGCGGTTCACCGCCCGCATGAGGTCGTCCTGCGCCCCCTCCCTGCCCGACAGCATCTGGACGTCGTCGATCAGCAGCGCATCGGCGGTGTCCAGTTCCTGGCGCAGGGAGGCCCGCGCCGCCTCCGTGGTGCCGAGGTCCACCGAGTCCAGGGGTAGATAGACGACGTTCAGCTCCCGCCTCAGCCTCTTCATCTCATGCCCCACCGCCTGAAGGAGGTGGCTCTTGCCCATCCCCTGGCGGGAGTGGATCACCAGCGGGTTGTATCGCCGTCCGGGCTCGGCGGCCACCGCCCGGGCGGCGGCCTCGGCGAAGCGGGAGCCGGGGCCTCCCACGAACGCCGAGAACGAGGCCCGCGGGTCCATACGAGGTATCGAGGGGCTCTCCTCTTCCCGGGACGCGCAGCGCGGGCAGTAACCCAGAAGATCGATGGGACCTCCGCAGTCGCAGCAGACCCCTATGCCCTGGGAATCAGCGCGCATCTTGTGGTACTGGAGAACGAGGTCGTAAACCCCGCGGGCCTGCTTCTCTGCACGATGGTCGTCAGTCCCCAGGCCGGCAGCGGCCAAGAGGTACCCTCCGGTGTTCTCCGGCTCCGCCCGGCGCAGCTTGTCCGCCCTCACCTTCTCGGGAGGCAGGACGTTCCGGGGAGCCTCCGCGCGACGGACCTTGGCCCCCGGGAAGAGCTGTTCGAAGTCCTTGAGGTTCACCTCGGAGTGGAGGGAGACGACCGCCTCAGGACGGCAAGCGTCGTACCACAGGTACTCCGAAGCCTTCTCCCCGAGGAACCACAGCTCGTCCATGCCAATAGGGCGGAAGACATGGAGGCAAAGCGACGGTGACCCTGCGTACACCGAGAGAATGGACTCCGAGCGCTCGCCTTCGGCGCTGAGGACCACCTTGATGTAGCCGTTCAGGGAGGCCGAGCGGGCGCTCTCCGCCGCCTGGTCCAAGACGCCATCGCCCCCCTTCCACCGGGAGACGACCAGCCCCTGAGGGATGCCGAGCTCGAGAAGCACACTGACCGGCGCAGCATCGCCCGGCGCGCTTAAAGCGTTTATGTCATGGCTCCGTTCCAGCATAACGAGGGCCGAAGAAAAACATTAAATTGGGGAATGGCTTGATGGAAACCATCATGCCACTGTAGCTCAGCGGTAGTTCCCGGCCGGCCGGGGACCGCGAAAGAGCGACAGTTTCGTAAACTGTAGGCCGGGGGTTCGAAACCCCTCAGTGGCTCCACTCATCCCTTCTTGAGGTAATCGTTGACGATCTTGATGGCGCAGACGTCGCCGCACATCGAGCATCCTTCCTTCTCATCGGTCACTCCCCGCGAGCGGTACTCTCTGGCCTTGGCCTCGTCTATGGCCTCACGGTACATGCCGTCCCAGTCCAGCGCCTTCCGGGCCAGGGACATCCGCATGTCCCGGTCCTTGCCCCGGCCCCGGGCGATGTCCGCGGCATGGGCCGCGATCTTCGACGCTATGAGGCCGTCCTTCACATCCTGGGGGGTAGGCAGGGAAAGATGCTCGGCCGGGGTCACGTAGCACAGGAAGTCAGCTCCGTGGTACGCGGCGAGAGCGCCGCCGATCGCCGCGGTGATGTGGTCGTATCCCGGAGCGATGTCCGTCACCAGGGGGCCGAGGACGTAGAACGGGGCGCCGTCGCACACGCTCTTCTGCAGCCGGACGTTCGCCTCCACCTGGTCCAGGGGCACGTGCCCTGGCCCCTCTACCATGGCCTGAACCCCGGCCCGGCGGCATCGGCGGACCAGCTCCCGAGGTTCAGGAGCTCCTGCACCTGCGGACCGTCGGTGGCGTCATGCACGCACCCTGGGCGGAAGCCGTCCCCCAGGGACAGAACGAACCCGTGCTCCCTCGCCAGCTCCAGCAGGTAGTCGAAGTTCTCATACAGCGGGTTCTCCTTTCCGTTGTGAAGAATCCACGCCACCAGGAAGGAGCCTCCCCGGGAAACCACATCGGTTATCCGGGGGCTCCGCCTCAGCCGCTCCACCGCCTCCCGGGTGATGCCGCAGTGCACGGTCATGAAGTCCACGCCGTCCTTGGCATGCTGGACGATCCCGTTGAAGATGTCGTCCTCGTCCATGTCCACCAGGGCCCCCTTCCTTGCCATCCGCAGCCCGGTCTGGTAGATGGGCACCGTTCCGACCGGGACATCGCATGAAGCGAGCACCTTGCGGCGGATGGCGTCGATGTCCCCGCCGGTGCTGAGGTCCATTATCGCGTCGGCTCCGTACTGGAGGGAGATGCGGAGCTTCTCCATCTCCTCCTCCACCTCCACCCGGTCGCGGGAGGTCCCGAGGTTGACGTTGACCTTGACCCTGAGCCCCTCCCCGATGCCGCAGGCCCGCGGCCGGTGCACGGGATTGCAGGGGATGACAACTCGGCCCTCGCGGAACCTCCTTGTGAGAACATGCTCATCGACGCCCTCGCTGCGGGCGATCTCCCGGATCCTGTCGCTATACGGTTCGCTTGCCACGACCATCTCGATCGGCACGGACTAAGCGCGTCCCCCTAAAAGACCCTTGCTTCGGGGGCGATGGTTTAGGCATGTCTAAATAATCATGTTGGAAGAAGGCATCTTAACAGAGGTTCACAATGTGAGTGGCCCACTTATATAGCCAGATGCACCTAGAAGGGTATTAATACGTTGAGCCCTTTACCAAAGTCGTCGAGATAGAGGAAGGGATGCACATATTCTGCAATATAAAATCGACCGGGTCAGCCCAGATGCTGACCGTTGAAGATGTCATCAGGGGCTAAGACCATGGAGGACAGCAATTACGGGGCGGACCAGATCCAGGTCCTCGAGGGAATGCAGGCGATCAGGAAGCGCCCAGGCATGTACATCGGCTCCACGGACTCGCGGGGCCTTCATCATCTAGTGTATGAGGTCGTGGACAACAGCATCGACGAGGTAATGGCCGGCTTCTGCACGAGGATCGACGTGACCATCAACGCCGACGGCAGCGTTACGGTGTCCGATGACGGGCGAGGCATCCCGACGGGCATCCATGAGAAATCTGGCCGCCCGGCAGTGGAGCTGGTGGTGACCACCTTGCACGCCGGCGGCAAGTTCGACCGCAAGTCCTATAAGGTGTCGGGAGGGCTGCATGGCGTCGGCCTCTCGGTGGTGAACGCGCTGTCCCAGTACCTTGAGACCACGGTCAAGCGGGAAGGCCGCATCCACGCGATGCGGTGCGAGCGCGGCGTCCTGGTCGAGCCGCTCAAGGTGATCGGCGAGACCTCCGAGACCGGCACCCAGCAGCACTTCCGGCCTGACGGTGAGATATTCGAGGACCTGGACTTTGATGCGGACACGATAGCCCATCACCTCCAGGACCTAGCGTACCTGAACAAGGGGGTAAGGATCACCTTCCGAGACCTCCGCGCCGGAAGAGAGCGAGAGGACGTTTTCCACGCCGAGGGCGGCATCGTCGAGTTCGTGGAGCACTTGAACAAGAACAAGGCGGCGATGCACGAGCGGCCGATATATTTGGCCTGCGAGCGGGACGACGTCGTGGTGGAGGTGGCCATGCAATACACCGACGCGTTCTCGGAGAGTGTGTTCACCTACGTCAACAACATCAACACCCTGGAGGGGGGGACGCACCTCATGGGCTTCCGCTCCGCGCTGACCAGGAGCATCAATGAATACGCGAAGAAGAACAAGCTCCTCAAGGACAGCGACGAGAACCTGAGCGGAGACGATGTGCGTGAGGGCCTCACCGCCATAATAAGCGTCAAGATACCGGAGCCGCAGTTCGAGGGACAGACCAAGACCAAGCTGGGCAACAGCGAGATCAAGGGCATAGTCGATTCCTGCGTCTACGAGCGGTTCAACCAGTTCATGGACGAGAACCCCCGGGTGGCCGAGGCGTGCATCCGGCGCTCCATCCTGGCCTACCAGGCCCGGGAAGCGGCGCGGAAGGCCCGCGAGCTGACCAGACGCAAGGGCTTCCTGGAGGGCGGAGGGCTGCCGGGGAAGCTGGCGGACTGCCAGGAGAAGGACCCCTCGCGGTCGGAGCTGTTCATAGTGGAGGGCGACTCGGCCGGCGGGAGCGCGAAGCAGGGCCGCAACCGGGCGTTCCAGGCCATCCTGCCCTTGAGGGGCAAGATACTCAACGTGGAGAAGTCCCGGCTGGACAAGATACTGAAGAACCAGGAGATCAGGAACCTCATCACCGCCATCGGCGCGGGGGTAGGTCAGGACTTCGACATCGCCAAGGTGCGCTACCACAAGATCGTCATCATGACCGATGCCGACGTCGACGGCGCTCACATCTCCACGCTGATGCTCACGCTGTTCTTCCGGTACATGAGGCCGCTCATCGACAGCGGCTACGTGTACCTGGCGATGCCCCCGCTGTATAAGGTCTCACGGGGGAACAAGGAGATCTACGCCTACAACGAGAAGGAGCGGGCCGCGGCCGTGGAGACCCTCGGGAAAGGAGCGAACATCCAGAGGTACAAGGGCCTGGGAGAGATGAACCCCCACCAACTTTGGGAGACGACCATGGACCCCGCACAACGGACTTTATTGTTGGTCGCAGTCGAAGATGCAGCGGAGGCAGACAGAACATTTGACATGCTGATGGGGGCTGAGGTCCCGCCCCGGCGCAGGTTCATTCAAACGCATGCCCGAGAAGTCCGCAATCTCGATATTTAACGACATAATTAGAGAACCTGTGATGTTATGCGCTGTAATCATTCGATCGGGCAAAAGGCTACTGATGATCTATGATCCTCGAACCTGGGATTCTCCTGAATAATCGCTATCGGATCATTGAAGTTCTGGGTCAGGGCGGCATGGGTTCGATTTATCGTGCCAGGGATGAGAACCTGGATATTGATGTCGCGGTAAAGGACAACCTGTTCGGTTCGGATGAGTTCGCGCGCCAGTTTCGACGGGAAGCCACCATCCTGGCGACCTTACGGCATTCTGGCTTGCCACGGGTGACCGATCATTTCATGGTGGAAGGGCAGGGGCAGTATCTGGTCATGGACTACATCGGAGGGGAGGACCTGCGTCAGCGGATGGAGCGGATGGGCACCCTCCCCGAAGATGAGGTTATCACCATTGGAGCGGCGATCTGTGATGCGCTCATGTATCTCTCCACTCGCGATCCGGTCGTGGTTCATCGAGATATCAAGCCTGGGAATGTGAAGATAACTCCGGAAGGAGAGATATTTCTGGTTGATTTTGGCCTGGCGAAGACCATCCAGGGCACTCAGATGACCACCACCGGTGCACGGGCGATGACTCCTGGGTATTCTCCACCGGAGCAATA
>JAKIXL010000060.1:0-1784 GCA_022709105.1 Thermoplasmatota archaeon
GCCAGGGCGCATCATGAACGTGCCTGGGCGGTCCGCGGCCCGGGCCGGTGCCCTCGAAGGCGGACCGCCCGCCCAGCGGGCGCTCCCCTCCGGCCGTTCGGCGGCGTTCCTTCGGCGCCTTCGTTCCATTAAGGGCCAGGCTTTTTAATAGGTCCCTGCATCTAAATCAGCAAGTTCCGGACGTCGATGCTTATGGATACCAAGGCCCCCCGTATTGGAGTTTTCTTCTGCGACTGCGGCGAGACCATAAAAGACCTTATCGATTACGATGAGCTGAAGGACTTCGCGAGATCGCTGGACGGGGTCGAGCACATCAGCCAGCATGGCCTGCTCTGCTCACCCCAGTCCCTGAAGGACGTGGCCAGCGAGATAAAGGCCCACGGACTGGACCGCGCGGTGATAGCCGCCTGCTCGCCCCGCATCTACCTCGACGAGTTCAGGGAGGCGGCCCGCCGAGGGGGCATCAACCCCTACATGGTGGAGCAGACCAACCTCCGCGAGCAGGTTGCGTGGATACATTCCAAGGACGTCAAGGCCGCGACGGAGAAGGCCAAGGACCAGCTGCTGATGTCCATCGAGCGGTCCAGGAGGATGAGGCCGTCGGAGTTCGGCCCGGCGGCGGTCGTGAACACCGACCAGTGCTCCGGCTGCGGCGTCTGCGCCACAACCTGCCGCGCCGGAGCGATCACGTTCAAGGTGATCGAGGGCGGACACCGAGTGGCCGAGGTGGACCGAAGCGAGTGCAAGGCCTGCGGCGCCTGCGTTGCCGCCTGCCCCTCCGGGGCGATGAACCTCGAGGGCTTCACCAATGAGGAGATAATCGCCGAGATCGACGCCTTCACCGAAGGCTTCCTCGAGTCCAAGGAACCGTTCCCTGCCGTCCTGGTGTTCGCCTGCCACTGGTGCTCCTATCCCGCGGCGGACCTCGCCGGGCTGAAGCGGCTCCAGCAGAGCCCGAGCTTCAGGATGATCCGCACTCCCTGCTCGGCGCGCGTGGACCCTGAATGGATCATGCACGCCCTGTCCCGGGGCGTCGACGGCGTGATGGTCCTCGGCGGAAAGGAGGGCGCGTGCCACTACCAGGGAGGGAACGTGAAGACCAGGAACCGCATGGCCCTGCTGCTCAAGGTCATCGAGCAGCTGGGATTCGATCCCCGGCGCGTCCGGATCGAATGGGTCAATTCGGACGAGCCGTACCGCTTCCGCAACACCGTGGACGACTTCGTGGCCAATGTCCGCGAGCTTGGTCCGAACCCCTCCCGGGCACCGGCGGAGGAGGACAGAATGACCTCCGCGCTGTACCACGGGCGGGACGAGCTGGCGCACCCGTCGTACCGCTGAACGGCCGCCGTCCGAAACCCCTTCCGACATTTTATCGTCCACAGGAGGCGCGTCCGTCCCTCCAAGGCATTGGATTTATGTGGCCCCCGCTCCCAATGGAGCAACGAGGCATGAGAATGCAAGGACCACAGAGCGGAAGACGCCGCCGCAAGTACGGGCCCATGACCCCCTGGTGGCCCCCATGGTACGACCCCCGGTACGGGGCTCCCCCCGACGTGCTCTACCCTGGAATGAATCCCTGGAACCCCTTCGCCCCGGCGATGCCCCACCGCCTTGAGGATGAGATCACTTGGCTCGAGGAACGGCTGGAGGACCTGGAGGACGAGAAGGTGGAGATCGAGCGGGCCATCGAGGACGTGAAGAAGGAGATCGAGCGGAAGAAGCGGGACATCAAGGAGCAGGCGGACGTGCGATGACCGAAGCGAAGCAGGGGAACGGCGGGG
>JAKIXL010000060.1:1794-7881 GCA_022709105.1 Thermoplasmatota archaeon
AAAAGGTTTATTCTTCTGGTTCGGCCCGCCTCTGCTCCGTCTTGGAGTTCGCAGCGCTCCCCTCCCCCATCATGGAGACGCCCATGGTGACGGCGAACCCGAGGGGGATGGACACGATGCCCGGGTTGTTCAGCGAGAACAGGGCGTCGGGACCCATCATGGTCGGGGATATCACGATGAGCACTATGGAGGATATCAGCCCGGCCAGGATGCCGTAGATGAGGCCGTTCTCGGTGGTGCGCTTCCAGAACAGCGTGCACATCAGCGCCGGCAGGTTCGCGGAGGCAGCGATGGCGAACGCCAGGCCGACCAGGAAGGCCACGTTCTGTCCCTTGGACAGGATCCCCAGCACGATGGCTATGAGCCCCACTCCGATGGCGGTGCCCTTGGAGATGAGCAGCGAGCGCTTCTCGGACGACTTGTGGCCGAGCACCTCGGCGTAGATGTCGTGCGCGATCGCTCCGGCCGACGCCATGATCAGACCGGAGACGGTCCCCAGGATGGTGGCGAAGGCGATGGAGGATATGACCGCGTAGAACACGTCCCCTCCGATGTACTGCGCCAGCAGCGGGGCCGTCAGGTTCGCGTCCGCCGGGTTCAGCGCCCCCGTTATTCCCTGGTTGAAGAAGTAGATCGCTCCCAGGCCAAGGAACAGGATGAGCAGGTAGAATATGCCCATCACGATGATGGCGATGACCGTGGACTTGCGGGCGTCCGCCGGCTTGGGCACGGTGAAGTACCGTATGAGGATGTGCGGCAGCGCTGCCGTTCCAAGTATGAGGGCCATGGCCAGGGAGACGAAGTCCAGGGGGTCCTTGTACTTCATGCCCGGGGCCATGAACGTCTCGCCCGGCACGGTGGCGCCGCTGGGCAGGGTGATGTTGCTGCTGATGATGTTGCCGATGAACTCGAACGGCCCCATCCCCGCGGCGACCAGCACTCCGACCGTGAGCGCGATGACCGCGATCAGGAGCATGAATCCCTTGATGAACTGGACCCAGGTCGTGCTGACCATTCCGGCCGTGGCGACGATGAAGACGACCAGGAGGCCGATGACCACCACTCCGATCTCGTAGTCAAGGCCGATGAGCGGACCGACGATCGACCCGGAGCCGACCATCTGCGGTATCAGGTAGAACACGCTGACCACAAGGGTGGATATCGCTGCCGCCAGCCGAATCTTGCGGCTCTTGAACTTCGAGGTCAGGGCGTCGGCGAAGGTGAACTTGCCGATGGCCCGGAGAGGCTCAGCGATGAGGAACAGCGCGACTATCCAGCCGGCCAGGAAGCCTATGGCGTAGATGAACCCGTCATATCCGGCAAAGGCCACCAGGCCGGTGATCCCCAGGAACGACGCTGCGCTGAGGTAGTCCCCGGCGATGGCGAACCCGTTGACGAACCATCTGACGCCTCCTCCGGCAACGTAGTAGTGCCCCGCGGTGCGGACCCGCCGGCCGGCGTAGATCGAAATGGCCAGCGTCAGCAGGGTGATGGCGATGAAGATCGCCAGCGAGAGAGGGTGTATCTCGGCCATGTCAGCTCGCCTCCTCGGTCCTTCCAGCGTACCAGTTGAAGCCTATGGCCAGGCCTATGGTCGCTAAGATCAGCACGATCCCGGAAACGGTCCCGACGTTCATGCCCAGCATCGCGGCCTTGAACATGTCCTTGGCGTACGAGCCGGCGAGGATGAACGCCGCGTAGCCTATGACATAGGCGGCGAAGAGGTACACCCCGATGCGGAACTGCTTCGTCCTGGTGATCGTGCGCACGGCCTTGGCCGGCGTCTCGGCGATGACCTCCTTGACCATGGAGAGAGCGTTCTTTATCTCTTCGGCGGAAGGCTTGATGACGACCACCGAGGTCGAGGACTGGCCGACAACGGTCTTGGCCACGCTTCCGAGGTACAGCCGGTTAAGCCCGCGCAGCGATGATGTGCCGAGCACGATAAGCTCGGAGCCCTCCTCGTTCGCGGTCCGTATGATCTCACCTGCGACCGAGCCCTCCCTGATGATCACCTTGGTCGGCACCTTGTTCTCGGCCGCCAGCTCCTGGGCGTACTGGACCCCGTCCTGGAACTCCGGCCTCATAAGGGCCGAGGACTCGGCCAGGCGCTCGATGCCAACCATCGGCGCCTGCTCCTCGACCCTAAGTATCACGAGCATGGCGCCTCGTTGCTTTGCCATCTCCACGGCCTTGACTGTGGCGACCAGAGCCGGGGTGGAACCGTCGGTGGGAAGCAAGATGTTCTTCATGGTCCGTTCACCTCGTCGATCGTCATGCATGCACATGTGGAAATCCGTCCCGGAAAAGTCGCGGGGCATTTCTGCTCCCCCCGGGCACCGTTCCCTAAGCAGGCGGTTTGTCGCCCCATGGTGTGTCCGATTGAAAGAATCATATATAAAAAAGTACCAAGGCCATTACGATATTTGTCGATAAAATACGATTCACTTACGATTCTCGAAATGCGCGCAATAAATACGGATTTCTACGAAATTGGAGATTTGTTATTCAAATGTCGGGCGTAAACTACGGCAGGCGTCGTCACGACCCGCTCCCCCCGGCATCGCCCCTCGGCGCATCTGGCGCGCCTCGCATGAGCTGTTCCGCCGTTCCCGCGCATCGCAGGGCGGCCCGCGCTTCCAACCATTGCTCCGCCGATGATGGACCGTCGACCTTTAATTATCATCGGAATCATCTCTCCCGCCGAGCCGACGGTCCCTGCCGGATCTGGCGCCTATGATGGTCTGGACAGGAAAATATCTGGCAAGATAACATTGAAATATCTTGCCTTCACAAATGCCAGTTTGCAGAAGGGACGCGCATGACTTCAACACAAGAGGAGCTTAGGCATAGCGTTAATGGGGTGGACGTGAAAAAAATGATGGAACTCGTTAGGGCGGTGAACGACGACCCGGACAAGGCCTCCTTCACTTTCCATGCGGTCAACGAGTGGATCGACGGTACCCGCAACCAGACCTTGGTTCATCGGCTCACCGGGGCCAACGAGGTCGTGGAGAGGGAACGGCCGTTCGTCATAAAGTCGGACGAACCGTCCGTTCTGCTCGGCGAGGACACCGCGCCGAACTCGGTGGTGTCCCTGCTCCACTCCCTGGCCTCCTGCCTTTCGGTCACCATCATCTTCAACGCGGCGTCGCGCGGCATGGTGATCGACAAGCTGAGCATCACCATGGAGGGGGACCTGGACCTTCACGGCTTCCTCGGGCTCTCCAAGGAGGTGAGACCTGGCTTCCAGGACGTGAGGGTCACAGTGGAACTCCGCTCTGAGTCGCCGCGCCATGAGATCGAGGCCCTGGTGCGGGACTCGCAGAAGAGGTCCCCCATCCTGGACTCGCTGCGTAACCGGATACCGGTCGAGATCGAGCTGGCCTGATCACTCCGGCGGGGAGGTCTTGGCCGGGGTCTTCGAGGTCTGACAAGCGTCACCGTACTTCTTCATGTAGCGCTTGATGGACGCCTCCACGGTCCCGTCCTCGTCCTGGATGATCCTTATGTTCCTTGAGCTCAGCTTCTTGACGCCGTGCACCCCGACATAGCCGGTGAGGACGACGTCCGCCTCCAGGGATATGACCTGCTCGGCGGCCACTATGCCCGCTCCCTCGGTCGCTACCCCTGCCTTGTTGGAGTGCGCTTCCCAGGACTTGGTGTCCGTATCGTATATGATGAAGAACGGGGCATGCCCGAACTCTTCCGCGATCAGCGAGTGGATGTCCGGCTCTTCGGCGGTGATGCACAGCTTCATTTGGCTTCCTCGCTCCCATATTCTAAGCTCGCCCTGATAAATCCATTGCGGCCTCCCCCCGGCCTCAAGGCCTATTATCAAGCGATGAAATACCTAAGGCCACCGGTCCGCCCGCCCCCGCCGGCCTTCCCAGCATTGCGCTCCGTCCCATCATCGAGAGGCGCCTTCACCTCGTCCAGCCCGTCATTAGCACAGTATCATAATGAATAATCTCGATATAAGGATTATAATCAGCGGATTTGATTTTCGCTCATGGCCAAGGTGCCCGAGTTCCTGTCACGGTTCAAGCTCAACTACAGCCTCCTGTCGCTGGTCCTAGCGGCCATCATCCTTGTCGAAGGAGCAGCGGTCATGGTCATGTCCAGGCAGATCGACCTCATCCAGAACTGGGGTTCCGGCCTGTACCAGGGCACCGTGACGCTGGCCGGCGCGCAGCTCTTCCTGCTCGGCCTGGCCGCCGTGGCCTGCGTGGTGCTGAACGGCGAGCTGTTCGCCAAGGTCGCCGCCGTACGAAAGGTCCGCAGCCTCCTGTTCCGGGACCGAGCGTTCTTGTTCCCGCTGTTCAAGCACGCTCCCGCGGTCATCGGCGCGGCCGTCGCCCTCGAGGGGCTGGTCGTTGCCTACTATGCCTCTCCCATGGTCGTCACCGGCCTGGGCAACGTGAGGGGCATGTGGCTGGCGGTCTTCGGCGCTCAGCTGTTCATGCTGGGGGCGGGGCTCGCCGCGGCCAGGGTCCTCGACGGCAGACTGAACCTCCAGCTGCTGGTCCGCTCCGCGGTCCTGCTGGCCTTCGCATCGCTCGGAGTGCTTATCTACGGCCTGGCATCGAGGGCCAGCATAACCGGGATTGGCGGCATCCAGGAGAGCACCGTCGAGCTTCTCGGCATACAGATGGCCGCGCTGGCGCTGCTGGGGATAGCGCTTCTCTGTCTCGGGGACCTTTCCCTCCTCAGGAGAAAGCTCTTCGGATGGAAGCTAGGGACCTTGGGCGTGATCGCCGTGTCTGCAGTCCTGTGCTTCGAGGGCATGGTCCTTGCCAGCGTGGCTGCGCCCTTCACCCTGGCCTCCATCGGGGGGATGCGGGAGAGCACCATGCTGCTGGCCGGCGTCCTGATCGCGGTACTGGCGATGATGGTCCCCGCGTCCTATTTCTTCCTGGAAAAGAGGGACATGAACGTGAGGAAGCTGGGATACGCCTCCATGCTGTTCCTCTTCTTCATGCTGCCGTTCGCCATACTCATGTGAACGGCCATCCTCCTTCTTTTTTCAATCTAGCTCCTGTAAAGCGAGAAATCCGTGTAATAGTGTTATCTATTGTGAGAACATTACAATATATGTAGGAAGGACTAGCTCCTTCCTTATGAACGACGGGTTCTATGCTTCCGGGGCAAGCCCCCCTCGCCCCGGAAGTCTATTTTTTTTATATCGCCTCTAAAACCAGGGGCTACTTTTCGGACCGCTTCTTCTGCGTCCGCTTCTTCGGCCGAGGAACGTCCTTCCTCTCCGAGAACTCCACGACCTTATCGACTATGGAATCGAAGGCCTTGGCCGCCGGGGAATCAGGGTTCGCGGCTATGATGGGGATGCCCTCGTCCCCGGTGTTAACCACGTCCGGGTCTACCGGCACGCGTCCCAGGAAGGGCACCTCCAGCTCCTTTGCCGTTCTCTCTCCCCCGCCCAGCTTGAACAGGTCGATCTCCTTGCCGCAATGCGGGCACATCAGGCCGGCCATGTTCTCCACTATGCCGACCACCGGCAGGTGCAGGCTTTCGGAGAACACCACGGTCTTCCTGGAGTCCAGGAGCGCGACGTCCTGAGGCGTGGTAACGATTATCGATCCGTCGGCGTTGGGTATGAGCTGGGCGATGGTAAGGGGCTCGTCCCCGGTCCCCGGCGGAAGGTCCACTATCAGGAAATCAAGGTCTCCCCAGTAGACGTCCTCGATGAACTTCCGGATCGCCCCCATCTTCATCGGACCCCTCCATATGATCGGCTGGTCGCGGTCCGGCGACAGGAACGCCATGGACATGACCTTGAGATGCGGAGGCACGAAGGCGGGATAGATGCCGTTCTCGTCGGCCGACAGTTCCACGTCCTCCACCTTGAGCATCTTAGGGATGTTAGGGCCATGGATGTCGGCGTCCAGTACCCCGACCTCGAACCCCCGCATGGCCAACCCCACCGCGAGGTTGACGGTGACGGTGGACTTTCCTACACCCCCTTTGCCGGACATGACGATGATCGTGTGCTTGATCTTGGACAGCTTGCGCATGAGCCTGACGTCCTCAGGCTTGGCAGTGACGACGTTTATGTCCCCTTCCATGTTA
>JAKIXL010000060.1:7891-8143 GCA_022709105.1 Thermoplasmatota archaeon
GAGCGACCGTTCATATTAATCACGGGATAAATAAAGGAATGGCCTTTTTCCTGCCGTGCGGGGACGGTCCGCGGGCGGAGATGGGTCCCTCGGGCCCCACCCTCATTATCCACAGCGGCATCTCACGACCTCAGGATTAATGAGCCTGCCGACATCCGACCGGCGATGATCGTGCGGATAACCGCCAACCTGAGCGATCCAAGCGCCCAGGACCTGTACAGGAGGTTCCACGAGGACGGGTACGCCCCGTGG
>JAKIXL010000061.1 GCA_022709105.1 Thermoplasmatota archaeon
TATGGTCGAGTACCGCAAGGCCGGCGAGTACCAAGCCCCGTCGCCGTTCCGCGGCTCGCCCATCGCAGCGAGCTCCTCCGACGCCCTGACGACCAGGGACAGCCGCCGTGCGGCCGCCGGGAAGAGGAATGCCCCCGACGGCGGATGAGGCCCGGACGGAAAACGGCCTACGAACGAAGGCAGGGACGGTTCCTCGGGAGAGCGGATGAGGCCAACTTACGCGCGCATGGAGCGAGGCGCTCGAACCTCATGCGGGGGCAACGGTCGGCTGTTCCGGCCACTCGACGCGGCGCCTGGCCGCGGCCCGTTACGGGAACCGGTCAAGACGCTGTGGCTTTGGTTCGGTGGTCAAGGCGAGAACAGCTGAGTGCTAAGGTACTTCTCCCCGCGGTCCGGAAAGATGGTGACGATGACCCCGGAATCGATCTTCTTGGCGACCTCCACGGCCGCGTATAGCGCGGCCCCGCTGCTCATGCCGACGAAGATCCCCTCCTTCTTCACGATCTGCCTCGTCATCTCGTAGGCGGCCTCGGTCTCCACCATGATGGTGGTGTCTATCTGGCTCGGATCGTATATCGCCGGTACAATGGCCTCTTCCATGTTCTTGAGGCCCTGGATGTAGTGCCCCTTGACCGGATGCGCGCTCACGATCTTGATGGCCGGGTTATGCTCCTTGAGCGCCATGCCCACGCCCATCAGCGTACCCGAGGTCCCCAGCGCTGACACGAAGTGGTCGACCTTCCCGCCGGTCTGCCTCCAGATCTCGTCCCCGGTCGTCTTGTAGTGCGCGATCTTGTTGTACTGGTTGGAGAACTGGTCGGGCATGAAGTACTTGTCCGGGTCGGCCTTGACCAGCTCCCTCGCCTTTCGGATCGCGCCGTCGGTGCCGTACCTGCCCTCGCTCAGCGTGACCTTCCCTCCGAACGCCTTGATCATCTGGCGGCGCTCCACGGACACGCTGTCGCTCATGACGATCTCTACGCCGTAGCCCTTGATCGCGCCGATCATGGCCAGGGCAACGCCGGTGTTGCCGGAGGTCGGCTCTATGATGGTCTTTCCCTTTTTCAAGGTGCCCTCGGCCTCGGCCTGCTCTATCATGCTCAGCGCGATGCGGTCCTTTATGCTGCCGGTAGGATTGAATCCCTCCACCTTGGCGTAGATCGTCGCGTTCTTGTTCGGATTGAGCTTGTTGATCCTGACCAGCGGCGTGTTCCCTATGGTCTTCAAGATGTGCTCCTTGACATCTGGCGAGGGTGTGCTCATGATAGCGGACCAGGGGAGAGGATGAGCATCCATCATAAAAATAGAACGGTCCGGAAATATCGGGGACGGGGGCGCTCGGTCATGAGTCGCATGCCTCCGAACCCAGGATGGGCCTCCCGGGCCGGAGAACGGCGGTGAAGCCGCCCGTCCAGCAATGCCGGGGCCCCTGCGCCGAACCCCCTTGCTCAAGATCGACCTCAATGAACGAGGGGCGCCCCCTATCAGGTCGGCCGACGGTCCCGCCCCGATCGCGCCGGCCAGGTTATGAGGCCGCCTAGGACAACCATTAAGGCGGCCAGCGTGGATTCTTGGCCGAGGGACATGAGGCCTGTGGACCTAAGCCACTGTTACGGCTGCGGAGCGGAGAACCCCAAAGGGTTCCATCTCAAGAAAGCCTACGCGGGCGACCGGTCCCGCATCGAGTTCGATGTGCTCCCGGAGCACAGCAGCTACCCGGGGCTGATGCACGGCGGCGTGACCTGCGTCCTCATGGACGAGGCCATGTACCATGCCGTCGCCCGCCTGGGCATCGAGGCGGTGACCACCTCCCTGACCGTCGAGTTCAAGAGCCCGGCCCTGGTGGGACAGCATCTGGTATGCGAGGCATGGGTGGTGGAGAGGGAGGGAAAGCGCATCGAGGTGCGGGCGGCATTGGTCGAGGCGGGGAGCGGCGCCGCCATCGCCGACGGCCGAGGGTCGTTCCAAGAGATCGACCTGGACAGATTCATGCGCAAGCATTCCCCCGGCACGGACGCCCCGCCCGGCCGTGCATGAACCTCGTTGCCGGCCTCGTCCACCGTTCCGGCACGGCCGCGCGTCCGCCGTCAAGCAGCTCTCCCGAGGACCAACGTTCCTGGGACGGGGGAGGCGCGACAGGGCTCAGCGCCCCGTCCGCATCCTGACGCGTTCGATATCGTGAGCCTGTGCAAAGTGCCCTTTCAGCTCGCTGTTGAGCGCGTCCTCGTCACTGGCGGCCATCGGGGCCTTGCACACGGGGCACAGGAACGCCGGCCCCCGCTCGCCCTCCGGACCGACCCTCGGATACCTCCACTGCCTTACCTGTTCGAAGAGCGGACCTACGTCCGCCGGCCCGGGCTCGCACATGGTCGAGGAGAACGTCCTGGTAACGCACTCCTCCCTGCTCTCGCCGGCCGCGGGCCTCCTGAGCTTGGTGACCGATTCGATCTCCCTCTCCGAGGCCGAAGATACCTCCGCCGCTCCCCGTCCGGAGAAGGCCGCCA
Source organism: Thermoplasmatota archaeon (assembly GCA_022709105.1). GTDB lineage: Archaea > Thermoplasmatota > Thermoplasmata > Methanomassiliicoccales > Methanomassiliicoccaceae > UBA6. The sequence goes on from JAKIXL010000061.1 coordinate 2,505, forward strand.
CCTCCCTCTCCTCCACGGTCTCCCCGCTACGAGGGTACTTGAGCCGCGCCACCTCCTCCACCAGCGCTCCGGTCCCTGCGGCATAGGCCTCGGCCCGCTCCCCGCTGAGGGTCCTGACCTCCCGCTCCTCCTCCGTTTCCCGCCCGAAGAGGTCATGCTCCTCGTCCAAATGCTCCCTTAACCTGGCGCTCAGGACATCGACCCTTCCGCTCACGACCTCGCCGCATATTGGACATTTGACATCCAAGACCGATCACCGGCGGTCCTCTTCCTAGAGGATATATAGGATGGTTGGGTCCGCGGCCCGCGGAGGGCCGCGCCCTTTTTCGATGGGTTCATTAACCATCAGGTGGAAGATATTCTAATTTACCGGCCCCATCGTTCCAAGCCCCGCTCAACGGGCAGGCGGCAGCGCGCGTTCCGTCCGGAGGCCTGTCGCTGCCGCCCCCTTCCCCGCCGGCCCGGCCGCAAGATGCGGGGGCAGCAGCGTCCCCGGGAAAAGTCCATCTTCCGAACGAGGAGGCCTTATCCCCTGTAGCCCTTGCCTATGGAGAACGCCTTGCCGACCAGGCCGCCGACCTGGAAGTACTCGCCTCCGGAGTAGACGATTGGATCGATCTTCCCCGTGTCCGGCGAACCATCGGTCAGGCACTCTTCGTCCACGTGCACGTCGACGACCTCTCCGACGTGCAGGTTATGGCTCCCGAGCTCGAGGGTATGGCGCAGCTCGCACTCGATGTTCACCGGGAACTCGCAGATCAACGGGGCGCTCTTGAGCTTGCCGTAATAGGTCTCGAAGACCGCGGACTTGTCGGACCTGCCGCCGGACACCAGGCCGCAATGGTCGAGCCCCACCGCGCTCCTGGTGGATGGAACGTTCACGCTGAACGCGCGGTTCTCCTTGATGCCCTTCTCAGTATGCCTCGCCTTGTTGATGGCCACCGCGATCATCGGAGGGTCCATGCATGCCACGCTGGTCCACGCTGCGGTCATGAAGTTCGGCCTGCCGCCCACGTTGGCTCCGACAAGGACCACGGGCATGGGCGTCATGTACGGTCTGGGACCTAGAGATGCCTTGCTCAATCATCCACCTTCTGCCGCCGAAATGACCCCCACGTTTATTTAATGGCCTTGAGGAGGCGAAGGACCGCCGTCACAGGTCCTTGGGACGGTGGCCGTTTCGGCTCTGAGAATCGGGAAAGCACTTGCGGGACGACATGCTTATTAGGCCGCCGCGGATGGCCGAGGCGTGTACTGGACCGATCCCCTTATCGGAACCAAATGGTGCCTATGGGCCATCGTGATCGACGGCGATCCGGTCGAAGGGGTTCCCGAGGCGTGGGGAAACATCACTCTTGAGAAGGGCGGACGGGCGACCGGGCGGGGGGGATGCAGCTGGTTCGTCGCCCACTATGTGCTCGATCGCCGGGGGATCCAGTTCGGTCCTCCGTCCCAGACCAGGATATACGGCGACCGTTACGGGGAGGTGGAGAGGGCCTTCCTGTGCGCGCTGGAGAGGGCGCGCACGTACACCGTGGAAGGCCACATGATGAAGATGTTCTCGGAGGACCAGCGCACCAAGATGGCCTTCCTGGACCATCCGTTCGTTAAGAAGCGCGTGTTCCCCAACGGCAGAAGGGTCCTTCCCCGCATGAGCTGATCGGTCGACGGACCGGGAGGCCCGTCCCGCTGGCGCCACGTCCTTTTTCGTTCCCGGCCGCCGTGGCCTACCTGGCCCTGGTCATTGACCTCGAGTACCTGGCGTCGGCGCAGGTCTTGGACCCTCTCACCACTCCTGCCGCGGTGCACTCTTTCCTCAGATCGCAGAAGGAGCATCTCTCCCACATCCTGGGCCGTCCTCTCCATACTACGGCTGGCCTGCGGTCCTCCGGCAGCTCATCCCTTGCCTTCATATCATTGTTCAGTTCCATAGCATCCCATCCCTTGCTTGCAATGTCCGCTCTGCCACATCTACTCTTCCCTCAGGGTCTCACCGCTCAGGAACAAGTGCGGCCGAGCACGGCGAACATCACGAGGACCGACCATGGGGGCGAAACACCTCCTCCGATCCCCCTGCCAGTGCAGCCTTGCCCGCCCTCCCATGGATATAGAGAACGCGGGCCGGAGAGGTCGCCGACACCCCCTCCTCCGTCAACCGGCCTCACGACGAGGAGATGTCGAACCCCACCATGCGCGTCCAGGTCCTTGGTGCGTTGAATCCCAGCATCTCCCTGACCGCTCCGTCGGTAAGGGTGGTCATGCTGCCGGACGTCGCGTTCCTGACCTCCTCGATATCGTCAAGATCGTGGATCGGCATCTCGTCCAGGAGGAAGAAAGGCTCGCCCTGGGGGACGCGGTCAGCATACATCACGAAGTCCTCGGACATGAAGAAGGCGTCCGGGTTCTCCTTCCTTACCTGCTCCCTCCGTTCCGGGCCGAGATATTCGCCGAGTATCTGCCCGCTGGGGTCGGTCATGTATACGATCCCCCGGAGGTCATTGTCAAGGACCAGCCGGTCCTTGCAGACGAGCACCATGCAGACATCGCGCCCGAGGACCGCCTGAACTCCCCGATTGACGTACTTCATCAGGCCTCCGGCGGCCCCGTTCCTCTCCGCGACTGCCTCGAAATGCCTGATCTGGGCCTTAAGCTCGCTGTCCAGGATGCGCACGGCAAGCACGCCGGGAACGGACCTCATCCTCTCCTCGACGGCCGCGACCACCGAACCATGGTCCATGGCGAGTGCGAAGGGGCTGCAGCAAAATAAGGGTTCACCGCTCCAGCCCCGCCGAACCCTCATGCCCAAGGCCGGGACGCGCCCCGCCCTGCATGGGCATGGGGCCGCAAGGTCGTCACGGACGTCCAGAAGGGCGACGGCATAATGCGCCATCTGGGGGCCGGGGCGTCCCGTCGGCAGGAAGCGCCGAAGGCTGGGAAAGAGAGGCCCGCGGTCCAGAAAACATATATGATGCGGACCTTGGCGGTCGGACGTTAGGTGGGGTTGATTCCCGACCTCATCGCGGACCGGGCGCGGAGGGATGTCCATCAATGCGGAAGCGGACGGGGCTCCGACTGAAATACATCGAAGACCATAACGCGCACATGTCCGCAAAGAAGTTCCGCTCGGCCTTCGTGGCAATGGCCCCAGATGTCGACCCCACTGTGCACAGGAGCGTCATCGAGACCCCGATCTACTCGCTGACCTCGGTGCTGGTGAGGAACGAGGACGAGGCAGTGACGGTCTGCCGGGAGATGGCGAGAACGGACGGCGTTCATTCGTTCGTCCTGTGCCCCGGGTTCACCAACATGGGAGTGGGACGCGTGGCCGAAGCGGTCGGCGACGGCGTCTCCGTCAACGTGGCCAGGGGGGACGGGCCCGGGAGCGCCGTGGTCCATAAGGTCATGAGCGAGGCCGGGTTCTTCGCTCGCCGGTGAGGCCGTCCGGGCAGGCCGCCGACGCATCCTTCGCCGGGTCCGGGGAACTCCCGCCCAACCATTAAGCCCTCTCGGATGCGTTGTAAGCACGCCGGGACGGTGAAAGGATGGTCCCCACCCTGGAGGACGAGGTAAAGAAGCTGATAGGGCTCGCGAGGAGCGAAGGAGCAGAGGCCCGGGCCATCGACGCCGCCAGCGTCATAGTCTCCGATTGGGTCAGGTTCAAGTGCAGCTGGGGGTGCAAGGGCTACGGGAAGCATCTGGGCTGCCCGCCCTATGCTCCGACCCCGGAGGAGACCCGGCGGGTCCTGAGGGAGTACGACGCTGCCCTTCTGCTCCGCTTCGAGGGGGTCCCGGACCTCAAGACCATCGATCCGGACAGCATCCCCGAGGACTTCCACCCGATGTACCGGAAGCTCATCCTGTGGATCAGCGATACGGTCCACAAGGTGGAAAAGACCGCGTTCTACGACGGATTCTACAAGGCCTTCGGCATGGGAGCGTACCCGTGCATCTACTGCGACCATTGCGTGGCCGAGGAGAGCGTCGGCCCGGTGGACAGGAGCATGAAGCGGCTGTGCCGGCATATGGACAAGGTGAGGCCGAGCATGGAGGCCGCCGGCATCGACGTGTTCAGCACGGCGAGGAACGCCGGGTGGGAGCTTAGCACGATACCATGCAAGGACCTCGAGTACGGCAAGATCGTGCACGCCAATATTGTGTCCTTCGGCCTGGTGCTGATCGAGTGAGCGGCAGGCCGCCGCCCCCCGGCAATCATTTTGTCCTCATACGGGGTTCCCCCGACGATATGCGATGAACGGCAAGGAAGAGCTGCAGAAGGTGTGCCGGACGACCAGAGTGGAGCCGGGCAAGAAGGTGGACATGAAGGACCATCCTTCCTCCTGGAAGGACGCCGGCCGATACTCGGTCAACGGCCTGCGGCTGTGCAAGGACAACTCCAGCGAACTGCTGGCGAGAAGCCGGGAGCGTCTTGCCAAGATGCAGGAGGTCCTATGGGCCGATGACCGCTTCTCGGTGCTCATCATCCTGCAGGGCATGGACGCGTCAGGCAAGGACGGGATCATCTCGCACGTCATGTCGGGTGTGAACCCCCAGGGCTGCCAGGTCACGTCCTTCAAGGCCCCGACCGCCGAGGAGGCCGGCCATGACTTCCTGTGGCGGTGTGCCAAGGCCCTGCCCATCAAGGGAAAGATAGGCATCTTCAACCGCTCCTATTATGAGGAGGTCCTGATCACCAGGGTCCACCCTCGGTTCCTTGATGCCCAGAGGCTCCCGGCGAAGGAGTTCGACGAGGATTTCTGGAAAGAGAGGTACGAGGCCATCAACTGCTGGGAAAGGCACCTCGAGCGCAGCGGGACCAGGATCATCAAGTTCTTCCTGAACGTCTCCAGGGAGGAGCAGAGGGACCGCCTGATGGCCAGGATGGACCAGCCTGAGAAGCGGTGGAAGTTCAGCCCGGGGGACGTGGAGGAGCGGCAGCTCTGGCCCAAGTACATGGAGGCGTACAGGAACATGCTCGAGGCCACCAGCACCAAGCATGCCCCTTGGCACGTGCTGCCTGCGGACCAGAAATGGCTCTCCCGGGTGCTCGCGGCCTTCGTAATAACGTCGAACATCGAGCAGCTGGGGCTGAGGTATCCCGCTCTCTCGGAGGAGAACGAGAGGGCGATGGCCGCGGCGAGGGAGTTGCTGGCCAAGGAAAAGGGCGGCTGAGGCTCAAGCTCCTCTCTAGAGCGGAACGGAACCATAGGAGGGAGCTTCCCCTCTTCAAGGATGCCGACCGCCCACGCCTAACCTATAATTATCGTTCTAGACAATCTCCGGTCGAGACCATGGGGACCAAGAAGCTGACGGTGCTGCACGCAAATGACCTGCATGGGGATTTCTTCGAAGAGACCGGCCTCTCGGGGAAGCGCATCGGCGGGCTGGCCTTGCTCTCTGCTTA
>JAKIXL010000062.1 GCA_022709105.1 Thermoplasmatota archaeon
GGCATCTCCGAATCCTGCTGCTGCTTTCCGTTCTCACGGCGGTCGTGTTCATAGGTTACATCAACGGCCCGCTACCCACGGGCACCGACTCCGAAGGGCTGGTGATGACCGCGGAGATGGGGCTCAGGACCGGAGGGCTTTTTTCCAGCTGGGAGCCTTACTCGGCGATGGGCTTCCAGAACGATCCGCTCCCTTTGCCCGGTGCCATTTTCCTGGTATTTTCATGGCTTGGTGTACCGACCTACGACGTGTGCAAGCTGATAATGGCCTGCTCGTTCTGGCTGGCGGGGGCCTTAATGTACATATGTGCACACAGGATCTCCAAGAGCGTTCTGGGTGGCGCCTGTGCAGCGATCGTGTTCGCCTTCAACCAGGTGTTCCTCTCGCAGATCATGGAAGGTCATTACTTCTTTGCGATAGGGTATGCCCTTCTGCCAGCAATATTTCTACTGATGTACCTGTCCGTGGTAGAAGGGAACGAGCGTGCGACGGTCTTGCTGCCGGCGGCCTTCCTCGTCTACGGCGGGAGCGTCGCTCCCCACATGGTGCTGATACTCGCCATGTTCGTGATGGTCTTTACAGGGCTTTACTTCGCCTTGGACAGGAGGGCGCTGCACCGCCTCGCATATCCTGTCATCGGCCTCATCATCCTGGTCCTCCCCTCTGCCCTGGCCCGGTTCTCATACGGAACGAGCATCTACAACGCCTCCTATCGCCTGAGCGAGACCCATATCTGGAGCAATACTGGCCTAGTGAACGCTCTGGCCGCCCGATCGACCGAGAACTCGCACCTCCGAGGAGCAGCGGTCCAAGGCTGGTTCCCTGTGGAGGGCCTAGGATATGCCATGGAGATCCTGGCCCTGCTCATCCCTCTACTTGCTTTTATTTCGCTTTACTATAAGAGCGACAGGTCCTTGAAGATCGCTCTCGCCGGGACAGCGCTGGTCATGCTGTTCTTTGCCATGGGGCCGAACCAATGGTTGTCGGGCCTGTTCGTATGGATGTTCAGGAACCTGCCCCTGTTGGACAGCATCAGGGTATTCTCCAGGTTCGGCATGTTCCTGGGTCTCATCTACGCGATCTTGATGGCCATGCTGATCGCGGACCTAAAAGGCCGGTCCGTCGCCTTCCGCATACCGCGATGTCTGAAGATGAGCATCGGCAGGGCGGACAAGGCTGTCGCCATAGCCTCCATGGCGGTCATGCTGACCGCCTCATCAACGATGTTCGTCCAGGGCCCCAGCTCGTTCTCGTTGCCTGCATCGTACTCGGAGCCGTTCGAGGCAATATCGGCCATCGAAGGAGACTACCGCATACTGACCCTGCCATACGGCACGGTGTACTATGAGGCCTGGTACCCCAGACTGGACGGGTACCCTGCCACCTTGACCGACGACCCAGGGACCTACAGCCAGTACTATACTGGAAAGGAGCTCGCCTACGGCGACCATGCCGAAGAGTACTGGACCGTATGGGGTTCCGCGATCTCCGGCAGGACCTATGGGTATCGGACTCTGCCATCCATCTTCGGCGACGTCTCCAGCGTCAAGTACGTGGTGAAGCAGGTCCACGCCGATGCGACAACCGCAGAGAGGTTCCACAACATGGATGGCATGCACGTCTACCAGGAGTTCCCGAAAAATTCCTCAATTCTCGAGAACGTCCATTATATGGACCGGGTTCACACGGCGGGGGCCCTCGTCCTGACCACGGGCGGCAGAGCAGATATGTTGACCTCTCTAGCAGTGGGTGCGGTGAACTTAAGGAGCGAGGATCTCGCATTGCTCGGCCAGATTGACGACGAGGCCACCAGACAATCTCTGTGGTCCGCTGCGAGCAGGGTGATAGTCCATGGGGGCGACCTGCTCGCGCTTCTTGCCGAAAATGGCCTCTGGGGCCCCGATCAACTGATAAGAGTGGATAAGTTCGCCGACCATACCTATGACGACAGCGACATGCACTGGATATCCTCTGACATGTGCATATTGAGCGGCACCGCGCTGCACCCCAGCGCGTTCACCCAGGGCGAAAACGAGCTCCGAGTGCCGTTTGACGTGACCGGCGGAACCTATGACGTCTATGTTCGGGCGAGGGCCGGGCCCGGCTCTGGCAACCTGACGGTGGCCGTCGAAGGCAACGAACCGATGCATGTGGATACCGACTCCCCGTTTCCAATGGAGAGGTGGTCCAAGGTTGGCACCTATGGCCTCGATGCTCCAAGAGCTAGCATCCTTCTCTCGAACGATGGCACCGGGTGGAGCAGCGTGGACGATATCCTGGTGGTCGAGAAGGGAGAGGTAGAGAGGAAGATATCTGAACTGTCCAGCACCCTGTCGGCCAAATCGATCGCCCTCATCTATGGGCCAAAGGACCTTGCCCCATCATCCTATTGGGAGATATTGGAGGGCAAGGAGGGGAACGGATTGTTCTATAGCTCATCCTCCCCGGACCCTCATATAATCTTGAACCCCACCATCCCGGTGGGGGGCAACTGGACCATCACCCTGAGGCAGATCGAAGGCATGACCTCCGCTGGCAATCCTTATATCGTGATCGATGGGGAGGAGATCGACGGCATTGATACGGGGAACGGCACGTTCGCCTTCAAGGCCATGATGGCCGAGGGCCCCAGATCGATAGAGGTCCATACGAGAAGCGCCTACTCGTTAGTGCTCGAAGGCTCCCATGAAGTGAACTATGGCGCATCATCAGATGTCCATGCGTCTTACGTAAGGACCAGTCCCTGGCAGTACATAGTGATCGTGAACGCGAGCGAACCGACATTCCTGAAACTGTCCGAGAACTTCAACCCAAACTGGATGGTGCATGGCGGAGATGGCAAGGTCTTCCACTACCGCTCTTCATCTCAGATCAATGGGTTCTATATCAGCGAGGCGGGCAACTACACGTTAACAATAACCTTCGAATGGCAAGAGAGATATCAGATAAACCAACTGACGCACCTCGGGGCAACGGCCGGGGCGACGATCGCATTGGCTCTCTTTGTCCTACGGGGCCGCCGGAAGAGAGCAACGGGAGCACAGCAATAATATGTAGGTGCACGGAGCTGACAATGAGGATGCCTGCCGTATCGATCGGGGTGTGCGCCTACAACGAGATGAGGAACATCACCAGATGCCTGGGCTCGATAGTCCCGCAAAAGCTTCATGGTTATGAGCTTGCAGAGGTCATCGTGGTGTCCAGCGGCAGCACCGATGGTACCGATGCGGTCGTGAGAGACTATGCCGAGAGCGAGCCCCTTGTCCGCCTGGTCCCGCAGCCCAGGCGCGAGGGCAAGAACTCCGCAGTGAACCTCTTCATGTCACAGGCAGTAGGGGACATCCTGGTCCTGGTGAACGCTGACAACGTGCTCGCCGAGGGCGCGCTGCAGAAGCTCCTTGAACCGTTCAACGATCCCCAGGTCGGGATCGTCGGGGGACGCCCTGTGCCGGTGAACCCCCGGGATACCGTCCCGGGGTTCGCGGTGAACATGCTGTGGGACATGCACCACCGCCTCTCGCTACTCCACCCCAAAATAGGCGAGCTCATCGCCTTCCGCAACATACGCGTGCAGCTCCCCACCGACCTGCAGTCGGACGAGGACATCATCCGGATGGAGGTGGAGAAGCTTGGCCTCCGTTCTGCGTATTCGCCCGAGGCCATCGTCCAGAACAAGGGGCCGGCGACGGTCAAGGACTTCATCAAGCAGCGCACCAGGGTAAACATAGGCGAGGGATATATGCACAGGAAGTTCAGCTACGACATCCCGACCCAAGACCTCCGGCTCCTGTTCCCAGCACTGCTTGACCTCCTCAAGGACGGCGCCTCCTCGCCCCACCTGATGGCCGCCGCGGTTCTCATGGAGGCCTTTTGCCGCGCCTATGCAAGGCTGTACGTCGCTCTGGACAAGGGGGACAAGATGATGTGGAGCCCCGTCGACTCGACGAAGAACCTGAGCAATTGATCCTCAGGAACTTTAGGTCAATCCTCTCCCAGGACCGCCCGCACCGCCTTGTTGAAGTCCACGTCCTCTGTGACCTGGATGCACTTGCATCCCGCCTTCCTGCCCATCGCCACGTCGTTCTCACTGTCGCCTATGACGTACGATGACCGAAGGTCGATCCCAAGGTCGCGGACGGCCCTCTCCAGCATTCCCGTGGCAGGCTTGCGGCACCCGCAGCCCTCATCCGGCCTGTGCGGGCAGAAATATATCGCGTCCAACCTCGCTCCCTCATCTTGGAGGTCCATCCTGAGCTTATCATGGATGCGTTCCAACGTCTCAGCGTCAAAGTAGCCGCGACCGATTCCCGACTGATTGGTCACCAGGACCGTTAGGTATCCGGCCTCGTTGAGCTTTCGGATCGATCCTCCAACGCCTGGGAACAGCCTCAGATCCTCCGGTCGGGAGCAGTACGGAACGTCCTGGGCGATAGTATCGTCCCGATCGATGAACACCGCCTTCCGGCCGAACAAGGCCTTCTCCACCAGCCCGCAGATTATGTGCCCGGCGCACATGTAGGCCTCCTGGATGCGCGGTGTGGCGGTGGACGGCACGATGAGCGGGTGGTCGGTAAGGTCCTTGATGCTTCCGCCTGGGCCGGAGAAGGACACCGTAACCAGTCCGAGCTCCCTCGCACGCTCAAGCGCCAGCACGACGTTCCTCGAGTTACCCGAGGTGCTCAGGCCAACGGCGACATCGCCCGGCCTTGCGCACGCTTCAAGCTGGCGCGCGAACACCTGATCGTACCCGTAATCGTTCCCTACGCCGGTGATGGACGGCAGCGACGACAGCGCCAACCCATTGAGCGCCGGCCGGTCCATCAGGTACCGTCCGGCCAGCTCGGCGGCCAGATGTGAGGCGTCAGCGGCGCTACCTCCGTTGCCGAAGAAGATGACCTTCCCGCCCCTCCTCAGCGATGCGACCATGGCATCGGCGATGGCCTCTATCCGCTCAGGGTCAATGGCCGCGATTATCGATGCGGATTCCCTAAGCTCGCTCTCAATGAGAAGGGCCATCGTCATACCTCCAGGTCTGCAGCCCGTACTTGTCGAAGTTGTAAGTGGCGATGTCCACCCCTAGCTTCGTCAGCTCGTTGGCCACCCTGTGCTTGCGGTCATACTCGCAAATGAAGAACATGAAGCCTCCGCCGCCCGCTCCCGAGATCTTCCCCCCGATGGCCCCGCTGGCCAGCGCCGCATCGTATATCTGGTCGATGCGCTCGTTGGATATCTTCGATGTGAACTTCTTCTTGCTCTCCCAGGACTCGTTGAGCAGCTCTCCGAGATGACGGATCTCGCCCCGAAGCAAGGCATCCTTCATCTCCCTCGCCAGCCGCTTTGTGCGCTCCAGCGCATCCAGCACCTGCTCGTCCCGTTGAAGATATCCCCGTGTCTGGCTCTGGATGATGTTCGATGAGTCCCTTGTCTTGCCAGTATTGCCTAGGAGGAGCTGATAGTGAAGCTCGTTGAGGATGTCGCTCTTGATCCTAAGCGGCGTAACGATGGTATCGCTGGCCCTGAACTCCATGAAGTTGAAGCCCCCGAAAACCGAGGCGTACTGGTCCTGCTTCCCTCCAGCGAGGCCCAGTTCCTTCCTCTCCAGCACATATGCCAGATTGGCGATGTCATAGGGTGACATAGGCTCATTGAGCCACTCGACCATCGCTCCAATGATGGACACGATGACCGTGGACGACGAGCCCAGCCCGGACCCCGGAGGGGCATCGCAATGGAGGAACATGTCGAAGCCACGGTCAACCTCGAAGTGGTTCAGCACCGCCTTGATGAGATCGAGGTTCCCGTCATAGCCGAACATATCACCATTCGCCGTCCACTGCTCGACAACGCCATAATCCAGCGAACGGATGGTTATCTCGTTGTCCTTGCGGGGAGAGATGGTGCAATAGGCGAACCGGTCGATCGTCGAGTTTAGGACCGCGCCGCCCTGCTCGTCGCAATACGGAGGTACGTCGGTCCCACCCCCGGCAAAGCTGATGCGCAACGGCGCCTTGCTCCTTATCAGCTGCTTCCTCTCTCCCATCATCGCACCTTCATTATGGAGCGAGGATTTATAACCGACTTGTTCAGGAACGATGTGGGCCAATGCCGCCCATCTGACCATCGGTCCGGGAGCTCCGCGATCCACGCTAAGGCCGAACGCTGAACCTCCAGGCATCGAGGGGCGGCACTCTCATCGCCCAGCCCGGGTGCAAGCGTCCTCCTGGCGTTCATTGAAAGGGCCGTGGCAAGGATACTTGTTTATCGTGGCAAACGTATCGGCCGCCTATGCCGGGATCGACAGGCCACTCCGGCCCTTCGAAAAAAAGGCTCGATAGAAAGCATCTGATGTACATGGGGGTCGCCCTTGTGGTCATGGCGGCCCTCGCCGTTGCTGTTCTAGGAGGTCTTTTGGGCGGTCAAAGCGAAGGACCGAACGCCCTTGAGAGGATCAAAGGCCGGGGGACCATCATCGTCGGCATCAACGTTCCCTGGGAGCCTTTCGAGACCTATAATGCGACCACCAAGCAGTACGAAGGGTTCGATATCGATGTCGTGTCCAAGGTCGCCCAAATAATGGGAGTGGACGTCGAGTTCAGATCGATGGATTTCGATGCCCTCCTTGGAGCGGTCGAGACCGGCCAGGTCGATCTGGCCATATCCTCGATGGCCATTAGGCCTGACCTTGCCGAACGAGTGGCCTTCTCCACCCCCTATTATATCACGGACCAAGCCATTATCGTCCGCGAAGACAGCACCATAATGGGCCCTGACGATCTTAACGGGACCATCGTCGCCGCGCGGCATGACACCACGGGTTACTATTGGATCAAGGACAATCTAAACGCCACAAGCATTGCCTATGATACGGTTCTTGCTGCCGTGCTAGCTGTGGAGATGGAACAGAGCGGCGTTCGCTCCGCTATCTTGGACTCAGCGCTGGCTAGCAGGTACGCCAGCAATTCAAGCTATCACCTGAAGGTCGCATCCACAATTCCCACGAACGAGAGGTTCGGCATCGCCTGTCCAAAGGGGGAGGAGAAGCTTCTCTCGGCCATCGATGACGCTATCAGTTCCATGAAGGCCGATGGCAGTCTGGAGGCCATGCTCGACAGGTGGGCATGAGGGACGATGTCCATCGGCTTAATCCAGACCAATCGAAACGGGCCGCTGGGACAAGGGATCGAGCATTCCAGGGCAAGCTTCGCCCTCGCAGGGACACTGCCCTACGCCTGCATCTAAGTCGTTCCAAGCTGAGCTAGCGCCCAAGGACCATCTCACATCCTCCCTCTTGCCGCAAGTTCAAATCCAGCACATGTCAGATGATAAAACGACAGTATCTTACCTCCCTCATAACTATCAGGTTTCGAAGGATGGTCCAGGATATCGATCTATGGTAAAATATTCATTCAAATATCTGAAATAAATTTTATCATTACGAAATACACATCGCACGCTTTTTGTCTAATATCGGACCCAGATGCCTATGTATGTTTATTTAGTGGTAAGCGTATCGCAGAAAACATGTCGGATTCTGCGGGAGGAACGGCTCCCTCACCACTGAAGAAGAAAGGCAATAAAACGATCTTGATAGCCGCCGCAGCAGCGATAATAATCATCGCCCTGGTCGCTGTGGTCGTGGTCGGAGGCTTTTTGCAGGCCAAGGAGCAGACAGCCCTGGAGAAGATCAAGTCCCAAGGAAAGATCATAATGGCCACTGAGGCGACCTTCATACCCTTCGAATCCTATGATCCAACCAATGACACGTACATAGGGTTCGACATAGACCTGGCCAAGCGCATTACCGAGAACGTATCTGCCGAACTTGGTGTGCCTATAGCCTTAGTGATACGTGATGTGGCCTTCAATACCATCCCC
>JAKIXL010000063.1:0-309 GCA_022709105.1 Thermoplasmatota archaeon
TCCCTCCCTTGCGATAAATCAGGAAGGCCTCCGGCTCCTCGACCCTGCGGTTCTTTCTCCTGGCCTGGGCGATCATCTCCTCCCTCAGGGAGAGGTAGTGCTCGAGCTCCGCCTTCGTGTCGGGGGCCCAGGCCAGCGTTCTCCACTTGCCCCTGCCGCGCTCCTTGCCGTGAACGTCTAGGATCTGCTCCCGGACATCCTTGACAGTGAGCCGCAGGACCTCGATCCGACGCAGGCCCAGCCGGAGCTCGAGGTGAACGACGATGCGCTCGATGCCCTGGGCGGCGTCGACCACGCGGACCGCTTCCT
>JAKIXL010000063.1:356-7825 GCA_022709105.1 Thermoplasmatota archaeon
CGCCGGTCCTGTGGCCATGCGATCAGCATCTGCTCGACGATGTGGTTCCCGTAGTACTTGAGGAACTTCGACAGGATGGCTATCTGCCAGTGGGCGGAGCGCGGCTTCAGGTGTGCGTATTCCACCCGGCGCAGGTGCTCGATCTCTTCCTTCCCGATCTCGGTGGCCTCGGTAGCCTCGGAGGTCATGCCATGCCCCCGGCTCGCTCGCGGTCCTGGCGCTCCAGAATCGCTTGTGCTCGGCGCTCCAGCTCATCGTCGCTCATGGCGGCGAGATCTTCCGGCTCCAGGTCCCGCGTCGGCCGGTGCTCTTCCTCTTCCAGCCATCGCAGCAACTCGGCGCTGGCCTCGGGGTACTTCTCCAGGACGATTGGCGTAACGTCTTCCTCTTCCGCCCTCTTCCTCATGCGCTCCAGCTCGGCCTCCAGAGCGATGCAGCGGAGGCGGTATAATCGCTCCGTCAGGCTCATGCTCTCATCTCCCCGGCCTTGATCTCCAACGCTTCGATCCTCTTCTCCAGGTCGCTCCCCTCGATCACCTTGCCGAGCGCATTAGCAACGGACACCAGGGAGCTCAGCCTCGCAGTGGTGATCTCGCCGCTCATCCCGGCGTTGAACAGCTCGCTCAGCGAGGTCTTGAGATCTTCCATCGTAGTGATCGGGCGGACGGTCCACGATGCCAGCCCATCCTTGGAGCGGGCTCGCTTCCCGCCCCTGCTCGCGGCGCTCGCTCTCGCCTTCACCGTCTGCGGATCGTCATCGTGGAAGTAGAAGAACCTCCGGCCGGACATTGTGGGGCCTCCGCAGCGGGTCCCGTCCTCCTTGATCATCTCGCATTGAGGCACGGGGGGGCATCGTTATCTAACTACTTATTCCTTGGTAGTTACGCATTTGCAAGTATCTTACTTCCCCGCCCTGCCTGATGGGGTGCTCAAGCACCGGGTCCTCTCCGGCGACAGGCTCGCGACCCCGGGGTGAGGGGGTTTGGTGGACGGTACGGGGGCATGATGAGGGGATCGGGGCGAGCGTGGACGGGCTGTTGGGGGTGGGGGGAATTGTAGAGGTGAGCTCCCGGCCGAGGGTCGGGAGGATCGTAGCAGGGTTGGTTGCAGCCTCGAACGATCAAGAGGGAAGTTTTTATAGCTCCACCGATAACTATAGGATTGCGGGTAAGTCCCGGACGGTAGATGTGCACCGGACGGTGCACAAGGCAACAATCCGTCCGGGGTCTGCACCTTTTTACCAGTATTCCTTCCCAGCCCTTACCCTGTCCTTGATCATGCTATAGAACACATCGTCCTCGTGCTCAAGGTGCCGGAAGATGGACCCTACAACGAAATCATGGACCTGTAGGCCCTGGTTTGCAGCAGAGTCTAGCTGGCTTACAGTGAGGGCAGGTATGAACGGCCCCCTATAGTGTTCGTTCATCTTCGCGTTCAGGTAGTGCTTCAAATCGTTCCTGTCCGTCACCTTGCTGGGCCGGTTGTCCATGATCACGCTCATGCTCTTGCAGCGGGCCTGCCGGAAAACGTCCTCCATCACACGCCCGCAAATGTAGTGGTAGAGTTTGTCCTTCCGCTTCTTGAGGTCCTCACGGGTGTTTCTCTTCTCGATCGCCCCCCATACGATCCAGCAGTCGGTCTTGGCCAGGCCGTTCAGGAAGTAAGCTCTTAGCTCGTCGCTGCTGTTATTGAACTTGAACTCAACAGAGGTCTTTCCCGTGACCTTCAATCTCTGGCGGGCTTTCTTCGTTAGCCTTCCCAGCTCATATGACTCGGAGATGACCGTCGCGCCTATGACAAGGTATCGAGAGCTCTTTCCGTCGGTGAACCCGAGGTCTCCGCTCTCATCTATGAAAACGTCGAGATGACCGAACATCGCCTGGTCCGGTCCTGAACCGCTCCCTTTGGTCGTAGGCGCATCAACCTCCCGTGGGTTGAAAAGACTTTCTGACGGATCGTTGGAAGCAAGGGGGTGTTGGACAGTGGGGCGGTGGAAGTGAGCAGGGGCCGATCGTGGCGGGTGCTTCACATGGTTCACAAGCCTTCACATCGGAGGATGTGATGACGTTTTGGGACCATCCAGCATCTCATCGATCACTCATCATCACATCATCACATAAAAAGATAAGAGAAGTGTTGTGAAGGGACTTACGCCTCCCTAATCTCTTGCAGGGCGTCCGCTGACCGGACGATGATCAGCCTTCCGCTTGAGATCTCATCGCGGAGCCTTTGGTTCGCGACAGCTTGACGACGAATGTTCTCGTAAAGGGTTTCTATTTTTTTGTCAATATTTCTGTTGGCCAGACGGCCTCGCAAGGCCCTAATCCGGCTGAGCCCACTTTCCTTGTCTCTGACTCCTCTGTCCCATGCCTCCAGCAAGTTATCTCATGCGGGACAGGCGATCTCTTGTTCTTCCTTCCTGGCGTGGCCCGTCATGAGGTCCATGACCGTGGTCGTTGACCCTCTTTACAGCTCACTGCCAATGCAGCGCGTCGCTGGACAATGTCACATAGAGCTTGCCGCCCTCAGATGAGGCGAAAGGATCTCTTTTCACCTTACGTGGGATGTTGCCTCTGGGACCGGATCGCCTAATGGCCCCAGGTGATGACCGCCAGGACCTTTCTTCCCTTCCTATGGAAGAGGCCGTTCTCGCTGCGATCCAGTATATGGTCCTTGACGATGGTCCGTTTTTCCTCGTTCATCTCGGTGAATATCTCGAAATAGGCCTGATAATTGGATATCACCACGTCGGCACGCGCGGCCGTGTTGAAATCGGCAGAGACATGCTTCAGGTCGGGCCGCAGCCCTCTCTCCATCAGTATGTTGAGGGGGAACCTCACGTCGTAGGCGTTGGATGGGCGGAACTCTCCCACCACCTTTTGCCAGAGTTCGTTCCTGGTCCTCATCTCCTCTCCCAGTGCGGCGGTGATGTAGCAGCAGTCCCTCCTGGACACGGAGAGCATTCTCAGTAGGGCCTTGGCATCGCGCACCGCGGGGGACAGCACACAGACCACCAGGTCGGAATCGCTTCCATCCATATCCTCCCATCTGCCTACTGTGCCCCTCACGTTCTTGAGCCCCTGAGCGGACGCCCTTCTGTTCAGCTCCTCGATCATTCCCGGGGCCGAGTCCAGGCCGACCACAAGACGGGCCCTCTGGGCAAGAGGGATGGTATATGTGCCTGGCCCGCACCCGATATCGAGCACTGCATCGGTCGTGCGCAGCCTCCCTTCTCGGACAAGATGATCGACGACCGCTTCGTACAGGGCCCTATCGGCCTCCACATCGCGGCCGTACTGCTCTGCGCAGATGCTCCAATATCGCTCCCATTTGGCCTCGTTCTCCGTCGTGACCTTCAGGGGCGACGCCTCATGCGCCTTGGACCATTCCTCCTCCCATGACATTGCCGCGCCTGCCAAAATCATACCCTCCCTTGCTCTCGTTTTACGACGTGGCACTTGCCTGTGTCCATGAGCGGGGCGGCCCTCCGCGGGCGCTCCCCGCCGCGGCGGACGTTCATATTATAAGCACTCTCTCCCGGCCATGGAGGCGGTCTATCACTGAATCGACCCCGTATGCCATCCTGATGTTGTCAGGGGTGAGCACGTCGCCCTTGCTGCCGGCCGCGAGGACCTTCCCATCATGCAGGAGCACGACCTTATCACAGAACCTCATGGCCAGATCAAGGTCGTGGACCACGGCGCAAGCCCCGATGTCCTTGGTCCTAACCTGATCCAGGATCGTGCTCATCACATCGATCTGGTATTTGACGTCCAGGTTGCTCGTAGGTTCGTCCAGGAGCAGCATCTTTACCTCCTGGGCTATTGCCCGGGCCATAAGGACCCTCTGCGCCTGGCCGCTGCTCAGCTGGTCGAACCGGTGAGAGGACAGCCCTTTTATGTCCATCTCCTCCATCGCCTGCCATGCGATCTCCCTGTCCTCTTCCCCGAACTCCCATGTCACATGAGGCCTCCTTCCCATGAGGACGACCTCGTATACTGTGGGGGTGCATGCCTCGCTCGTATGATGCTGAGGGACGTACCCGACCCTCCGGGACAGCTCGGTCCTGCTCATGTCCCGTATGTCCGCCCCGTCCAGAGCTACGCGCCCCTGCTTTGGCGTGAGGATCCGGTTGATGCACCTCAATAGCGTGGTCTTCCCTGAGCCATTGGGGCCGAGGATGCCCAGGATCTCCCCGGGAGCGGCATCCAAGCAGACGTCCTTCAGGATCATAGAGCTGCCGTAGGAGAAAACAACATTGTCGATCCTCAAACGCATGAGGGTGAAAAGCACGTGTCCTAATATATTACCTTTTCGCTTTTTCATAGAATGGATCATGCAAGAGGAGCCGTGTCCTCGCCATGACCGTTGCTTGATCTAAATATTGCCTGATGCGCATCATCCGGCATGCCCCAACGATAACTGGATATCACGCTGTTTACAATTGGGCGAAGCGATTTTCTAAGCAGGGGGCCATGAATCGCAACGGCATGGACGCCTAATTCTTTAGGTTTTCAATTGTTCAACTTCAGGCAAAATATTAATACGAACTATGGATTCGTGTTATTCATGAACAGGGGGATAATCGCGATAGCCGTCGCCGGCCTGCTCATCACGGCCGGCGTTATCGGAGTGTTTTTCTTGACGCAGAAGAGCGCCAAGGGGGAAGTGAACCTGACCTCCAGGGCCCTGGAGGTATATGGCAATGCAGACGGGGACTCGGACGTGGACGAAAATGACGCTAAGCTGGTGGAAAGGTACATCAGCGCCTTGTCCACCAAGAACAGCTCCGAGATGGAAAAGTTTGTGGCCGATAATAACTTCAACACCAAGCTCGCCGATGCCAATAATGATGGCGTCATCAACAGCCAGGACGTGGCCCAGATAAGGGCCGTCGTGAACAGGCAGGCAGAAAGGCTATGGCTGGTGGACGGCTCCGGAGCTGACAGGAGCGTGAGGCTGAACATCCAGAGGATCGGGGCCGAGTATTACGCCAACACCGAGCTCTGTCTTATCCTGGGGCTCGCGGACAAGATCGTGGCGGTGGACAATGCTCCGTACCTGTACAAGGACTTCTACTTCACCCCCGCACAGCAGGCTAACATCACCAATCTTGTCAACATGAACACTCCTGACTATCCGTTCGTTAACGAATTGGACCTCGATATCCTGCTGACGTTCTACAACACCAGCTACGACGTCAAGCAGGAGAAGATCATAGGGACCGATGTGATCTACCTCGGATTGTACAACCCTGACATGTCCAACGCCGAAGGCTCTAACTTCATTCAAGGCATTCTCAAGGCCGGCTATATCTTCGGGGCCGTGGACCGCGCGGAGGAGTACGCGTCATGGGTCCTGGAGACAAGGGACAAGCTGGCAGACATCGCGAAGACCATTCCCGAGGCCGAGAAGCCAACAGTGCTTATGAGCAATTACCCGAACTCCTACTTCATCAGCCCGGACACCAAGACCGCGACGGTCTATTGTTATACCGACCCCCTTGGGCAGGCATGCCTGCTGGGCGGAGGGAAGAACATCGGCCAGTCGCTCTATGGGGACGAGTATGCCAAGAGCCTCTCCAAGGTCTCCCAGGTGGACGCCCTTTTCAACGATGATAACTTGACCGCCATCGATCACATCTTCCTTCACATGGTGAAGTACACCTACGGCGGAACTGTCGTCGCCGGCGTACCCGACCATGGATATCTTGCCCAGAACGAGGATGAGATCGCAACGGCATGGCAGAACGCGGTCTCGAGCGATCACACCCTGCTCGTGGACATGGACCCGAACGACGTTCGCCTCATTGCAGGGGACTTCAGGAACGGACCTACAGGAGCAGTGCTGCTGGGCGCATACATAGGGAAGATAATCAACCCAAGCTACTACAGCGACATAGATCCGGCGGCCATCCACAACCACTATATCAATCACTTCCTGGGGATCGCCGACTATGACGTGAAGACCGATGGTGTGTTCATGTACCACCTGGACGCCTGAGGGGGGTCTCCCCCGCCCACGGAGGACGGGACTTGAGCTGGGCAGACAAATGGAACACCTCCATCAAGATGACGTCACGGGAGAGGCTCAACTCAGGCCCCTTCTGGGACGGCCGCGCCGACCGGGACAGGTCTTGCCCGTTCTCCAGGAAGCTCACCGATGACCAGATGGCGGCGATAGCGCCCCTGCCCCATCACCGCCTGCTGGAGATCGGTCCAGGGAACGGAAGGCTGGCCATCAGCATGGCCCGTGCCTCATCGAGCGTCACCCTGGTGGACCCTTCACCGGTCATGCTTCAGGCGCTGGACGAGCGGGCCAAGGCCGAGGGCGTGGGCAACCTGACGGCCATAAACGACTACTGGGAGAGAGTGGACCTGGAGGCCATCGGGACGTTCGACAAGGCGGTGTCATCCTACTCCTTGTTCATGATGGACATAGGGCCGCAGCTGCGCCGGATGAGCTCGGTGGCCGATGAGGTGTTCCTGTTCGTTCCCGCTGAAATAAGGATACCTTTCGACGTCCAGAGGATGATGTTCGGCGATGTGGTCGTCGAGCATACGGACCATGAGATACTGACCAACATCGCCGAGGACCTGGGATTGGAGCCTGTCGTGTGGACCATGGAATATCCGGGGAGGCCGGGCTTCGATAGCATCGACGAGGCCGTGGAGCACTATCTGGACCTCTACGGAGTCCCGGAATCTGGAAAGGGGCCGATCGCGGACCATATTGCATCGACCTTGAGACAAAGAGGCGGAACGTTCGCCATGAGCGATGAGATGAAGGTTGGGGCAATATGGTGGCAGAGCATCTGAGGAGCAGGTCCCCCGGCGCTGTCCTTGAAGATCCGGACAGAGAGCGGGTAAACAAGATCAACGCCAAGAAGGTCACCATCATCATCGTCCTGGGGCTCCTGATGACGCTGCTCATCTCGTACTCCGTTACCATAGGCTCGACCACGATCACCCCGCTGCAGGTCTACAAGGTGTTCATTAACCAAGTGGTCCCTGGCCTTTTCGACATTCCCTATAAGACCGAGCAGATCGTCCTTCAGATCTACGCGCCCCGGGTGCTCATGGCCGCCTTCGTAGGGGGCATCCTGGCGGCCTCCGGATGCATCATCCAGGCGATCATGAAGAACCCCCTGGCCACTCCGTACACCCTAGGCGTCTCCGGCAGCGCGGCCTTCGGAGCGTCCCTCTCCATCATCATGGGCATCTCCGCGGCGGTAGGGACCCTGGGGACCATCCTCAACTCCTTTCTGTTCTCCCTCATACCCGCGGGAGTGATCCTGGTCACATTGGGCCGCCGCAACATCATGCCCAGCACCCTGATCCTGGTGGGCATATCCATATCCTACATCTTTTCCGCGGCCACTACCGTCATGCAGTACTTCGGCGCGGCGGACGCCGTCAAGTCCGCGCTGTTCTGGTCGGTGGGAGACCTCAACAACTCTTCCCTCTGGC
>JAKIXL010000064.1:0-7513 GCA_022709105.1 Thermoplasmatota archaeon
TGCCCGGCGCAAAGGCCTGATGCTGATCTAAGACCTTATTGGGGCTTGAGCGATGGAAGCGTTCCCTTCCGCCTTCCCGGGACGCGTTCCGTTGTCTGCCTGGTCTCGCCCATAACGTCGTTGACAAGACCATGCCCCACAGCGGCCGCGTCCGGTCCACTGTGTCATTGCCCTATTGAGGTCGAACTATGCTCTATTCCGGAAGAGGGGGGCGGAACGTCTCGAGGAAGACGTCGGGCGATCAGGCGGGCCGATCGGATCATGGTGCAAAGAAAGGCCGGTGGTCATCCTGGCCATAGTGGTCATCGCTCGCCAGCTATTATCTGCGATCTAGCCCCGTCTTCGCATAAGCGCCGCCTCGGCCTTGCTGAGATCGTCCATGGTGTTCACGTTGAGGGCGAACTCTTCGGACTCGGTGACCATATAGTCCTGTTCCAGCTCCAGACCGGTCAGCATCTGCTCCCTGTCCACCACGGAAACGCCGCACAGCACCACCTTTCGCCCGTTCACTTCCAGGGAGTAGGTCAGCGCCATGCCCAGAGATATCATGGTCTCTAACGGCACCGTCACGCAGAACGAGCCCGCCGACGAACGGCGGGAGGCCGCGACCACGCTTTCGATGCCGTCGGAGGTGAGCAGCGGGAGGTCCACCGGGCAGACCAGCACCTTATCTGCGCCTATGGAGCGCATCGCCTGGTTCAGGTCCTCGGAGTATCCTGCGCCCGGGGTCTCGATCAGCCTCTCTCCCCTCTCCGCCAGATGTCTTTTGGTCTCCGGTGCGTGAGGGCTCACCGACACATAGACATGCTCAATGGCCCTGGTGCCCGTGAACGCGTCCAGCACGCGGTCGATCATCGGCCTGCCGAGCACTTGGACAAGCGGCTTCTCCGTGGGGATATCGCGCAGCCGGCTCCCGCGGCCGCCCGCGGTCAGAAGGGCATCGACAGTAACAGGACCACCCCCGCCATTCCGGCCATTAGCACCAAAGGCTTCGCCAGCTCGTTGGTGGCTCCCATGATGTCCCCGTTGACGCACCCGAAGCTGCGGTGGCCCAGTGCGGACACGGCCGCGCCTATGAGCGAACTGCTGGCGACCATAAGGACGGCGAGACAGAGAACGTACCGCATCGGCCAGTGAACGACGGCGAGTGCGGCGACCAAGATCGCGAACGAGAGCATCCCAGAGTAGATCGCGTGCCTCTTTGGGGTGTTCGCAACGAACGGGCTTCCCAACCCCTCCCGGGGCTTGCCCAGTGCGGCCACGGTGACCAGCGCGTTCTTGGCCAGCACCTCCATGGCCAGGGGGAGGATGAACACCATGGGCTCAAGCGCAGTTCCTGTTACGGAGGACAGGGCGGTGACGGCGAGCAGGGAGAACAAAATCCCAAAGCCGACCCCGCCGGCCCCGACGCGAGTGTCCTTCATGGCCCCCAGCTTCTTCTCCTGCGGCCCGGTGGCGATGAGACCGTCCCCTAGATCTATCAGCCCATCGAAATGCAGGAAGCGATTGAGCGAATGCACCGCGAGCAGCGTGACCGTGGCCCCGATGAGCGGATCGAACGCCTGGATCAGCAGGAAGAACAACCCGCCGGCCAAAGCGCCGTACAACAGGCCGATGAGGGGCGTAAGCCAGAACCGGCGTGAGAGCTCGTCGACATCATCGCCGGTGACGTTGACAGGGATTATGGTGAACAGCGAGACCAGCGCCTTCAACGCGCCTAGGATCCTAATTTGTCCTCACCTTCCAGGAGCTCGGTGTATATGCGGGACATGATGGAGCCGATAAGCGATGCCACGATGTCGTCCAAGAATGGGCCGAGCGTGCCCAGGATACCGGGCTTCCTCTTGTCGTACCGCACGTACTCGAAGAGCCCCTTCGTCCCCGCAATGTACTCGGCCAGAGCGATGCCCAGCAACTCGTCCGCCACCAGGTGCACGGGGTCCTGGCGGAACCGCCCGCCGTCCAGGCCGTACATCTCGTCGCGGTTGCCCATCTCCTCCATGCCGATGGCCGCGTAGACCATGGCATTGACATTGATGTCCTTCCTCAGCGCCGACAGGTGGCGCATGAACATCGCCTTGATCCGGTCTAGCTCCCAGGAGGGGTCCGGGACATAGAGCTCGAGCGCGGCCGCCCACATCTCCTCCGGGCCCACGCCCATCTCGTCGAGACGGTAGCCGAAGTCCCTCGGACGCGTATTGTTCCCGTTCCATTTGCGAATGGAGTCGGCTACGCCCTCGCGCACCGCGCGGGCGACCGCTATTCCCGCGTCGGTCGCCGGGCCGCAGTACTTGTCCCCGTCCCCGATGGGGCAGGCCACGGCCACCGCGTCGCTGGTCGTTCCCGTACCCTTCACCCCCATGTCCATAAGGGCGGCGGACTTGGCCTCGGTGATGGTTATGAACCCTCCGGCGAGTCCGCAGTCTTGGACCGGCCGGTCCATGAGCGCGATGATGTTGATCGTTCCCGCGACATGCTTCGGCAGCAGGTCGATGATCTCCTGCGGCAACCGCTCGCCGGCGTACACGGCGTTGGTGACCCCGGCGGTGATCACCGCGATCGCCCCTTTCCCGTTCACCTCGTCCCTCTTCACTGTCAGCACGCGGTCCACGTCCGCGGCGGTCATGAAGCCCACGCTGTCCTCCGGCAGCGAGTAGCGGCGGCGGACCTCCTCCAGGTCGTCCTCGGGGCGCGGATTGTCATAGCCCATCTTCACTTCCAGTATGAAGAGCGTGTCGGTCTCCGTGAGCCCTCCGCCCATGATGGTGGAGCTCAGCACCCTGTGCCTGCCGGGAAGGCGGACGATGGCCACCGGTTTCCCGAGATGTTCTCCCTTCTCGATCCTAACGTCGAAGTCGGACATGATATCACCACAGCCCCGTGAACAGGTCCTCTAAGAACAGCTGCACGTGGATGCCTATGAACGTGAAAAGAGGGAGAAGCACTAAAAGGAAGAACAGCGCCGCGGTCAGCTTCATCACCTTAATGGTCTCCCCTATCACCCTGGGATCGGACGGCAGTTCGCCGTCGCCCATGCAATAGCAGCCCTCCTTCTCGAACTTGACCCCCAGGCCGCCGGCCACCGCGGCCATGGGCCAGCCCTTGTTGGGGCTGGCGGTCTGCCTGCGGTCCCGGAGGGCCGCCCGCCAGGCGTTCCTCCAGTCCTTGCCCAGCAAGGCCAATGCAAGCATGATGAACGGAACGGATATCCGGGCGACCACATAGTGCAGGCAATCGTCCAGACGAGCGGCGAACCACCCCACGTAGCGGTATCTCTCATTTAGATAGCCGATCATCCCGTCCTCGGTGTTGGCGACCCTGAGCACGGTCGCCCCGGGGATGCCGGCGAGCCCGAAGTACAGCATCGGCGAGAGCACGGAGTCCACCAGGTTCTCGGACACCGTCTCTATGGCGCACGAGGTGATGTGAGCCTTGTCCAACTGGTCGACGTCGCGGGATACCACCATGGCCGCCTTGGCCCGGGCCGCATCGAGATCGTCCCGGCAGAGGTCCTCGATCATGGGGGCGGTGTGCGATTCGAGCGCCCGTATGGCGAACATTGTCTTGAACAACGCCGCGCTTGCCAGAGCCCAGACGATCGTGCCCAGGAGGTCGCGTACAACGGCCAATATGACGGTGAACGCCAGCGTGAAGATGATGATCGGCCCCAAAGATACCAATGCTCCGAGCGCCCTCTCCCGGCGAGGGTTCCGAGGCTCGGTCCTATCCACCTTATGGTCCAGGAGGCCGATGAGCCTCCCCATCCACACCACCGGGTGGAGCCGGTTGGGTGGCTCGCCCACCAGCAGGTCGATGGCCAGCGCCATTACCGGGATGGTGATGGCGTATATCCAGGTCTCCATTGGCTCACCTTCCGACGGTCTCGTCGACAACCAGCTGCAGCGCGTCCAGGAACTCGTCGTCCTTTTCTCTGGTCTTCACGCAGAACCTTGAATATGAATGGCATGGAGGGCCGAACGAGCTGCAGTCCCGCACCAGCACGTTATGCCGGAGCATGGCCTCCCTGAACTGCCCAGAGGAAAGGTCCAGCCCGTCCAGGTGATGGAAGAAGAAGTAGGAATCTGTGAGCTCTACCTTGCTCGAGGTGATGCGGGCGATCTCGCCCCTCATCCTCTCCTTCTCATCTACGAGCATGTTGACCGCTCGACGGACGTGCCCCTGCTCCTCGGACATCAGTCTGGTCGCGACCCTTTGCTCCAATGTCCCCAGGTTCCATGAAAGCCGGGCAGCGTCCATGAACCTGATCAGTCCCGGGTTGCCGAAGCCATAGCCTGCCCTGATGCCAGGCATGGCGAAGGACTTGGTGAAGGAGCGGATGATGAAAAGATTGTCGTGGCCTTCGACCTCTTGAACGCAGCTCACGTCCCTGTCCCTCTCCGAGAGCTCCAGAAGGGTCTCGTCCAGGAAGACCATGATGTCCCTGCGAGCCGCCTCCGACACCACTTCCATGACCTCCTTGCGGGCAAGCATCCTGGCGGTCGGGTTGTTGGGATTGCAAACGTACACCGACCTGGTCCCGGGGGCCATCTCCTCGATCATGCTTCCGGCGTCCAGCCGAAAGCGGTCGCTTTCCGGCAGGGGCAGATCGACGATATCTGCGCCCATCAGGCGGCAGGCGAAGCCATACTCCGAGAACGTGGGGCGAGGCATGACCACTCGGTCCCCAGGGCGGACGAATACCTCAGGGAACAGCCTTATCAGCTCTGCCGATCCGGCGCCGACGATTATGCTCGATGAAGGGACATCATACCTGGCGGAGATCGCCTCCTTAAGCTCGGCGCAGCTGTCGTCCGGGTAGTTCTCCATGTCCCTGGCGGCCTCGGCGATGTAGTCGCCCAGTCGCTCAGGCGGGCCGAGGGGGTTCACGTTCGAGCTGAAGTCCTTGACCTCCAGGCGTCCCCATACGTCGCCCCCGTGGCGGGGCCGGACCATCGCCCGGACCTCCGGCCTGACCCTGTCCTCGATGCTCATCTTCCTTCCTCCTTTCGCTTCGTCCGCCTGGGGAGGGCGTAGATGGCATCTCCGTCCCTCAGGATGGCTACCTCTACGCCGTAGACCTTCTCCACCATCTCCGCGGTGATGACCTCCTCCGGCGTGCCGAAGGCGACTATCTTGCCCTTGGACAAGATCATTATGCGGCTGCAGTACTGCGCCAGGAGATTGAGGTCGTGAGAGGCGATTATTATGGTGACATTGCCGGAGAGCATGTCCCTCAAGTGCTCCATGACCTCGTGCTTGTACTTGAGGTCCAGATGCGCGGACGGCTCATCGACGAGCAGGACCTGGGGGCACTGCACCACGGCCTTGGCCAGCAGGACCCGCTGGGCCTCGCCTGACGACAGTTCGGAGAAGTTGCGGTCCTTGAGGTGGTAGACCCCGAACCGCTTCATGGCCTCGTTGACCATCTCTTCGTCCTCCTTGTTGTCCCACCATAGGCCCTTGGAGAAAGGATAGCGCCCTAGAAAGACCAGGTTCTGCACGCTCATGTTGAAGTCCTCGGAGAACTCCGTCGGCACGTTGGCGCAGACCTGGGCGATCTCCTCGATCTTCATCTTGTCCAGTTCCCGGCCTTCCATCCAGATCGTGCCCACCTGGGGCCGCAGGATGCGGTTCATGAGGCGCAAAAGGGTGCTCTTGCCCGAGCCGTTCGGACCGATCAGGCCGATGAACTCCCCCTTCCGCCCTTTGAACTCCACGCCCTTGAGCACGTCCGAGCCGTTGTATCCGAAACGGACCCCTTCGATCATGAGCGAGACCTGCGGCTCATCCTCCATATTCCTTCCCCCTCCTGATCATCAGATAGATGAAGAACGGCGCTCCGACCAGGGACACCACCGCACCTATGGGAAGCTCGTTCGGCCTTATGATCACGCGGGCGACTATGTCCGCAGCGACCAGTGCTATCGCCCCCATAACAATGGATGTTGGAAGCAAGAGGCGGTGGTCCCCCCCGACCACCAGTCTAGAGGTGTGGGGGACGATGAGCCCGAGGAAACCGATGATGCCGCAGAACGCGACCGATACGGCCGTAAGCACTGAAACAAGAGTGGTTATGGTGCGCTTGAAGCTCCGGACGTTCAGGCCCAGGTGCTTGGCGTGCTCATCGCCCAGAAGGATAACGTTCAGCTCCCTGGCGAACATGAGCAGGACAATGGAGATCATCAACACCGGAATGATGATCAGCAGCGCCTTGGTCCATGACATGTAGGCGAAAGAGCCATAGAGCCAGAACAGCGCGCCGTGCAGGCGGTTGTTCTGACTGGAGGTGATGAGCAGGGTGGTGATCGATGATATGGCGATCCCCACGATCATACCGCTCAGCACGAAATTGATCGATTTTCCTCCCGCCGAGGTCGCCAAGGCCATGGTCAAGGCGAACGCGCCGACCGCGCCGATGAGGGCCGCTATGGGAGTGGTGAACTCGGAGATGGTGATGATGGATATCCCTGCGAGGATCGAGAGGATGGCCCCCAGGGCCGCGCCTGAGGAAACGCCGGTGATGTACGGGTCCACCAACGGGTTCCGGATCAGCGCCTGCATGATCACGCCGGAAACCGAGAGGCCGATGCCTACGCCGACGACCGCCACCGAGCGTACGAGCCGCGACCACACGATCTGCTGCTCAGCGTTCGCGCTCTGCGGCCCGAAGTTCGTAATTATGCTCCCCAGGTCGTCAAGCACCGCGGTGAAGGAAATGTCCACCGCTCCCACCGACCAGGAGATGAGAAGAAGAAAGAAAAGGGTCGAAAGGCCGATGGCCAGGACTAAGATCAGCTTGACCTTTGTCGCCTGGACGAACGAGCCTTCCATATTCTCTATCCCCGGAGCGCCTAGTCCCGAGCCACTGCCGCCATAATGGTGACGGAGCCGACCTGGGAGGCGGTCCCGGAGGGGAGGTAGTCGGTGTACTCGTCCCCGATCAGGTTTATCGCATCGGCCGAGTACGGGACCTTCGATGCGAAGGCATCGGGGTGCAGTATCTCGGCCAGCAGCTGGACCGCGTCGACTGTCCTCACCGATTCACGGTTGAAGATGTTCTCGGCCTGCCCCGTCAAGTAGTATACCTTATTATTCTTTACCGCAGGGCTCTCCTTCCATATTGGGTCCGCCTTGAACCAGGCGCTCTTGTTCTCCGGAGTCTCAGGAGAGTACATCACGGTCATGATTATCACGTCCACGGTCGACGACTTGTCCATCAGCACCTCGTTGGATGCCATCTCATAGCCGCTCATGCTCTCAAAGACATTTTTTCCTCCGGCCAGATCGATTATCTCGCCTATGGATGTGGTTCCTCCCGCGGGCCACACGTTGGTGAAGCCTTCATCTGCGTAGGTCACGAACATGATGTTAGGTTGGCTCTCGGAGGCCACCGCGTTCGCGATGTCCTCCACCTGGGCCTTCATCCTGCTGACCATGGGCCCTCCTATGTCCTGCGTGCCGGTGGCGTTTCCCACCATGCCGATGTTCTTGTACACCGATTCCAGGTCGGATG
>JAKIXL010000064.1:7523-7771 GCA_022709105.1 Thermoplasmatota archaeon
CGCCGCGGAGCTGTGCCGCCATATCCGTCTGGGCCTGCACGCCGCTGTCCAAGATGATCAGGTCCGGATTGAAGGATATGACCTTCTCATAGCTGGGATTGAAGAAGCCCCCGATCGTGCTGCCGTTGTCCCTGAGCGCAGTGATCGCCGCGGGGAAATCACAATAGTCGGTCACGGCCATCAGCCTGTCGGTCAGGCCAAGGGCTGCCACCATCTCAGATATCATGGGAGCCCCTGACACTATCCTG
>JAKIXL010000065.1 GCA_022709105.1 Thermoplasmatota archaeon
GCCGTTCATCGCTGCCGCCTCTCGAGGCGCCCACCGAAGAGCCCGAGCTGTCAGAGGCCTCACCGCCACATGAGCCTGAGCCAGTTGAGGCCGAGCCGGAGATAGAGCCATCCATCGCCGAGCCAGAACCGGTTGCTGAGCCCGAACCGATCGAGGAGGACGAGGCCCCCACACCGGTCTACCGCGCCGAGGAGCCGAGGCCGTCCGGGCCGGCATGCCCCAACTGCTCGGAGCCGGTCGCTGAGCACGACGATAGATGCGGGCATTGCGATCACGCATTGAAGGAAACGCCCAAGGCAGGGGAAGCGGAGAAGGGGGACACGAAAGAGGACCCGTCGAAGAAGCCGGTTTCCATCCGCAAGATCATCCGCCGGAAGTAGGCCAGAAACCTCTTTTTTATTCATTCGTTTTTATCACATTGGATGGGTTCACTTTTTGTTAATTGTATGCTCAGATATAAATAAAGAAAATCTGCTGATACAACCAATTTCCAACACAATATATAAAAATGCCAGGTGGGTTCATGAAAGGTCGCATATTGGCCAGTAGAGCTGCGAGCGTCATGATCGCGATAGGCCTTCTTTTAACGCCGATCGCGAGCGTGGTGTTCCTCATGGGTACGACAGGGGGCGCGGGCCCGCTGCCGTCTGACTACTCGAACGGCGACCGCGTTATCGGTTCGGACTACGCGGTCGAAACGTGGAGCGTGACGTCCACATACACTATGAACGGGAACCTGACCATCAGGTCCGGCGGTGTGGTCACGGTCTCCGGCGGAGGCCTTGTGTTCGCTGAGAACACCGGTCCCGATAAGATCGCCGGTACCGCTGATGATCGAGTGTATACGCTAACGATAGAGGACGGCGGAAAGCTCATACTGAGCAACTCGACGCTCACCACTAACCTGAACCAGCTCAACTCCTTCCCCAGCTTGGGGGTCATCGTCCGCAACGGAGGCGTCCTGGAGGCATATGACAGCGTGCTGTCCTTCCCGGGCCACCTGGTGGTCGACGATTCCACGCTGACCATGTGGAGGTCCAACATCACCGGCAACGATCAGGTCGGCATCTACTGTAATGACACCTTCTTCCCGGAGCAGATATTCCGATACGCCCCGGTCCTGATGTTCATGTCATCTACCGTCAACCTGTTCGATTCCTCGCTGCCGAACATCTACCAGACCCCCAACTCCACCGCGTACAACACGACCGAGATGTACACGAGCATGTACAATCACAAGTATCCGTTCGCGGTCGATGTGAACAACCCAATAACCAAGGCCAGGGAGAGCACGGCCTACTATCTGGAAAGGATGCCCTCCGCCAAGGGCGCCAGCGATAACACCGGCTCGGTGCTGCGGAACCTCCAGATGTCCGACAGGCTGTATTACAACGTGACGAACGGACAGACCATGGCGCTGGACGGGTTCGACGCCGGCGGCCTAATGTTCAGCGCCTCCGACAGCGTGGTGGCGAGGCTGAACGTTCAATACTACACCGATATTGGATACTCCAGCCCCTCAACCGTGCAGTACCAGTTCCGCAACGGAGCTACCGGCTCGACGGCCCTTTCGTTCACCAATACGCCGATCAACCCGGTGACCGGCACGGCGGACGAGGCTACGGCCTCGGCGACCCTGCCTCTCATGTCCTCCCTGGACCTGTACGGCCTGAACCTTAGGTTCACAAACAGCGGCGGCCAGACCATCCACATCAACAAGATATGGATAACCTTCGAGATAATCGCACCCACCTATACCAGCATCAATCTGGCCGGCAACACTCAGCTGACCGCGGTCAACACCTTCCTTGGCGTGGACTTCTCCAACAAGGAGAACCACAACACCATGGTGCTCCGCGACAACTCGATGGCCTACCTGTACGGAGTGTCTCTGGACAACAGCACGGAGAAGACGGTCTCTCCGGCCGATAGGCAGCCCGCCTTCGTGACCATAGACAAGACCTTGGAGGCCACCGTCTCGTCCAAGTCGGTGAACGACACCACCGGTGAGAACATCGGAAGCCTTACCGCGATAGATACTTCGTACTACCAAATAATGCCTGGTAGGGTCATGGAGATCAACGGGTTCAACACAAGCGATCTTAACGGACCCCTGTCTGGAGCGACCATCACTCTGACATATTCGACAAGCTCGGGCTACACTCCAGGCAATTACCTACAATGGAGAGCGGACGACGGAACCTTCCATAACACCGCAATCCGGCCCCAATATACGCCAACTGCGGTATCTGCCAGCTTTAACCTTTATGGCAATGGCGTTACCGAGGTGTCCGACGTCAGGAACCTAGAGGTCAGGTTCGCGAATGCGCACGCTAGCGCCAACGTGATCGTGAGCAAACTATCCGTTGCGATGACCGTCAGTCCGACCATCTACATCTACCGCTGGGCGAACCTGATGGTCACCGACGAGCAGTCCCTGCCGGTCTACGGCGCTACCGTGTCGTCAGTGCTCCAGAACTCCGGCGCCCCGGCGTACTACTACACGCCCGGCGGCCTTAGCGCCTATCCGTCCAGCGAGGTGCTCCAGTACCTCGGCAAGGATCTGACGAGCTACGGCGCCACCGACAACGAGGGAAAGGCCAGCATGCCGTTCCTGTCAGAGGTGCTCAACCAGGCCAACCCCAACCCGTACGCGGCCTTCGCCTACGAGCTGACGGTGACCTACCAGAACTCGACCGGTTCAGTGTTCACCAACACAACTGGACTGGCCTTCCGCCCCTACCCGGACATGACCCCTGCCAATACTTGGAAGAGGGTCAACATCACCATGCCCTCGCTTGCCCTCGAGCTCCCGGACCTGGTGATGCTGCCGATCAGCCTAGCCCCGGCGACGATCTATGACGGGGAGAGCGTGCAGATATCGGCGGTCCTTCATAACCGCGGCAGGACCACCGCCACCAGGGTGGAGGTGTCCATCATCGGCTACATCAACGGCTCGATACCTGCGTTCTGGTCCAACCAGACCATCGACACGATAGCGCCCGGCACTGAGAACGATCAGCCGCTTGCTACCGTGACCTGGGCCCATATACCTGCGGGCAAGCACATCGTCAGCGTGATAATCGACCCCGCTCGCAAGATATCCGAGGAGAGCAAGGCCAACAACGTGATGTCCAAGCAGTTCACCGTCCTGGCGAACCTGCCCGACCTCACGCTCAGCTCGACGGACATCGTCTTCGATCCCCAGCCGGCCAGCTCCAGCGACCTGGTCACCGCCACCATCTACGTCAACAACACTGGGCGGGCCTCGGCCGACAATGCCACCATCTCGCTGTATGCCGGTGATGCCAGCCTCGGAGGCCAGTTCATCGGGTCCACGGTGGTGACGATATCCGCCGGAAGCTTCGTGAAGACCACCTACAGCTGGAAGCCTTCCCAGATCGGCACCTATCCAGTGTTCGTTTACGTGAACGCCGACCGCTCCATAGTGGAGTACGATTTCGACAACAACGAGGCGTTCAAGTCCATGACCGTCACCATGACCATTGACGGCGAAGACCTGGTGGTCGGAGGGGTGGACTACCCAACGCTGACCATAGCCGGTCCCAACGCCTTCAACTGGGCCTACAACGTGGCGGTCATAAACAACGGCGTGCTGACGATCAGCAACACCGCTTTCACCGAGGTTCAGTCCAGCGCGTACCAGAGCAGGATCGTCGTGCAGGACCACGGCAAACTGGTGCTCACCGACGGGACGATGCTGAACTCCAACTTCAACATGGACATGTATCTGATGGACAACGCCAACCTTACGGTGACGAACTCCAAGATATCGAACTCTGTGCGCATCCGGGCGGACGGCGCGAGCTCGGTGAACATAATGTCCTCGGAGATCGGCGCGGACCTTGTGGCTCCTGAGACCTCGCACGCCCACGTGTTCGTACAGGACACTACCTTCAGCCGCGCGTGGTCCTCCTTCGGAGGGCACGCGGTGGCCGATGTTACCAACGTGTCGATAGCTTCGCTCAACGCCCAGGGCTCCGCGGTGATCAACCACTACCGCTGGGTCAAGGTCGTGGCCCTCGATGGCACCGGGGAGAGGCTCCCCGGCTCTTACGTCGCCATCAGGCACCTGGTCAATGGGCAGTATGCGAGCGGGATGACCGGCGCGGACGGGTCCATAACCTTCAGGGTCCTGACCGATGTCCGCACCGCAGGCATGACCGTCCACCAGGGCTTCATTGGGGACTACATCGCCAACACCACCTACACCTATCAGGGCCAGAGCTTTGCCGGCCAGCACCCCATGAACGTGGGCATAGTCGGCTACTCGGAGCCTCTGGTCAGGTCGGTGCTGCCCCCGGTGACGATCCCTGTCCCCGGCGCCCTGCCGGACCTGGACCCTCCCATACATGTGTCCAC
The DNA here is from genome assembly GCA_022709105.1 of Thermoplasmatota archaeon. Classification (GTDB taxonomy): domain Archaea; phylum Thermoplasmatota; class Thermoplasmata; order Methanomassiliicoccales; family Methanomassiliicoccaceae; genus UBA6. The sequence continues at coordinate 4,384 of JAKIXL010000065.1, forward strand.
CAGCACCCCGACCCATTATCAGGACGTTACAGTCTCGACCACCGTGTCCAACATCGGCGTGGTGGCGGCCCATAACGTCCTGGTGATGTTCAACGACACCGGCGTGACGTTCTATCAGTACACCATACCGGTGATCCAGCCGGGCCAGTCGGTGGACATCAGCACCATCTGGAACGCCAGGCAGCTAGGGGAGCGCAACATCAGCGTGGTCATCGACCCCTACGGCAGGATCAACGAACTGGACAAGACCAACAACGGCAACTACACCATCGTGAACGTCCAGGGCATAGCCGATCTTTCCGTCCAGAGGAACGATGTGACCATAAGTCCGACGACCCCGGCAAGGGGCCAGACCTCCACGATATCGGCGAACATATGGAACACCGGCGATGTCTCCGCCAGCAACGTGCTGGTGAGCTTCTACGTCACCGCGCCAGGAGGCACCGTCAGAACATTGCTGGCCGACGTCAACGTGGCCTACATCGACGTGAATGAGCACGGCGTGGCCACCACCGCGTGGACCCCTAGCCAGCCGGGCACCTACACCATCGAGGTGATAATCGACCGCAACTCGGCGATCACCGAGATATCGGAGGAGAACAACAGCGTGTCGTTCTCCCAGAAGGTGCTGAACTACGCCGACCTGAGGCCCAGCTTCATAGTGTTCAATCCCGCCAGCCCGGTAAGCGTCGGGCAGAACGTCAATATAGAGGCGGCGGTGAAGAACATCGGTGAGGTGCCGGCGACCAACGTCGTCGTCCACTTCTACCGCGGCACCACGGCCGGTACCCTGATCGACACCCAGATCATCAGCTCTATCAACCCCGATCAGACGGTCACCGTGACCGGGCGCTGGACGGCCACGCTTCTCGGCGGGGGGGTCTCGAGCACCCCGATAACGGTCTCCGTGAACCCCGCCGGCGAGGGCCGCATCAACGAGATCGACTATAACAACAACGCGATCAGCCAGAACCTGGTGGTCAACGACCTGAGGGCCGACCTCCTGTTCGTTGACGATATAGTCATAACCAGGGGCAGCGAGGCCGTGAGCCACGCAGCGCAGGGCGAGGCGGTCGACATTTCCGTCATCGCCGCGAACGGAGGAAGCACCACCGCGATATCCGCGGCGTTCTACTTCTACGCGGTGAACGAGGATGACGAGCGGACCCTCATCGGCATCGCCCTGAAGAACCTGGAGGCCGGGGCCGAGGTGAAGGTCAACACCACATGGCAGATCAACCTCACCATGGGCACCTACGGCATCCTGGTCATAGCTAACGCGGATGGCATAATCGATGACAAGGACGCCACCAACAACGAGGTGGCCGCGCTCTTCACCATCGACGCGCCCAACGCTGCGGTGGAGATATACACCCTGGACAGCACGTCCTACGCCCCGGGCACCAACATCTTCGTGACCGGCAAGGTCTTCAACAGGAACACCTCGCAGGCCATACCTGGTGCATCGGTGTCGGTATGGCTGGAGCGCAACGGCGTGCAGGTGGGCGAGAAGTTCAACGGCAGCACCAACGCCGAAGGCATCTTCGCCATCCCGCTGTATGTGCCAGAGGGCTCATCGGGCAGCTACCAGATCCATGGCGAATCGGCCATGGGGGACAAGGTGTTCACCTCCTCAAAGAACGTGAGCATCGTTCAGGTCGACGGTGGCGGCATCCCATGGTACATCTACCTGATGATCCTGGGGGTCATCGCCGCGGCCATCATCCTCTTCTCCGCCTGGCTGTACAAGTATGGTCTGGGAAAGATGGTGGAGTGCGGGGAGTGCGGGGCCCTGATCCCGGACTCCTCCAAGCGCTGCCCCAAGTGCGGCGTGGAGTTCGAGGTCGGCACCGCGAAGTGCAGCGAATGCAGCGCATGGATACCGTCGAACTCCACCACCTGTCCGGAGTGCAATGCCCGGTTCATCGGGGACGCCATCGAGGAAGAGGAGGACGCCTACCTCAAGAAGATGAGGGAACAGTACGAGGCCTACGTGGAAACCTACCGCGAGGAAGCGAAGAAGTCCATGGGCAAGAAGTACTCCGACGGCAAGTTCCAGGATTGGTTCAAGAAGCAGCCGAGCTACGTAAGCTTCGAGAACTGGCTGTCCAAGGAGGAGGAGAAGCGGAAGTTCACCGGGGTCTCCTGCCAGAGCTGCGGCACCCTCAACCCGCGCGGCTCGCCGGTCTGCCATAAGTGCGGCTCGAACCTAGAGGTAAAGAAGCCAGAGGCGCCGGAGGAGCAGTCCAAGCCCGAGGCCCCCAGGCCGATGAGGCGCATCGTGCGCCGGCCCGTGGAGAAGAGGACGGTCAAGTCCGAAGCTCCGGCGGAGGAGCCCAAGGCCGAGGAACAGCCCAAGGCCGAGGAACAGCCGAAGGCCGAAGAGGACAAGCCAGCGGAGTGATCCCTGGCCTAAACCTTTTCCTTCCTTTTTATCCGCTAGTGGTTTTTTGGCCTGTCACGGCGATGCGTAGCTTTAATCTCACCCTCCGGCATGTCGAGGGCTGATGACCGACAAATGTCCGCGATGCGGCGCCAATGTTCCTGAGGGGGTCGACGCGTGCGTCATATGCGGGGCCGAGTACAGCAGGGACGCCCAGCCTGCGCAGGCCGCTCCGACAACGAGCGCGGACGTGAACCAGACCGCCAGATGCCAGAACTGCGGGGCCGTCCTGCAGGGAAGGGAGGTGTTCTGCGGAAGGTGCGGTTTCCTCATCGATGCCCCTTATGAGTGCCGGGACTGCCGGACGCGGATCGGCGCCGAGGACCGCTACTGTACTGGCTGCGGACGCCTGGTCCGCCCGGCCAAGCTGTTCCGCTCCCCCTCCCGGCCGATAGCCGCCCTGCTGTTGGGGCTGGTGCCCGGACTGTTCTCGGTATGGGGGCTGGGGCAGCTGTTCTCCGTATCGATCAAGAAGGGAGTGCTGTTCTTCGTGCTGGGCATAGTGATGACGCTGGTGAACCCGTTCACCATCATAGCCGCCATCAACGGTCTCGGGGACCTTGCCGGCCTGTCCATACTGGGAATGGTGCTGTGGGCCGCGCTATGGATCCTTCAGGCCATCGACGCGTACTGGGAAGCGGGCGGGGAGTAGAAAAAGGGCGATGGCCGGGCTCACTCGGCCATCTTCTCCTTGACCTCTTTCATCACTTTCTCGGGGTCCTTGTAGTAAGCGGACACGATCTTCGCCACCTGGCGGTAGTTGTTCACCCCGATCTTCTTCATGTACTCCAGGATGTCGATGCGCCTCTTCACCTCCCGCTCCATCTCCCTGGGTGACCAGTTGCGCACCGCCCTGACCTTCTCGTATATGTAGGAGTGGCCGGAGTAGGTGAACGAGTCGTCGGCGGGGTTCCAGTTG
>JAKIXL010000066.1 GCA_022709105.1 Thermoplasmatota archaeon
AGCCCTTCCATGCTGCATACCTTCCAGGCCCGGCCAGAATAGACCGCGGACCGCTCGATGCCGGAGGTTATCGACCCCAGCATCCTCTCTTGCTTGGAGATGCGTTCGTCCGCAGAGATGATAAGGTCCTCCTTTATCTGAGACCGGACCTTGTCCACAAGCTGACCGCTCATTGACCAGGGCATGCTGACGAACTAATAAACATTCGCCGCCCATTATCCTGAACTGAGCAAGACCATTCGCGAGGTCATCGTCCATAGACCATCTCGACCTTGTCGCCCAGATAGTTAAGGAACGGCCTGATGTTCATGCTCTTCCCGGTAACGACCTTGACCAGGTCAGCAGGATCGTACATGCTGCCCTTGGAATGAACGTTCTCACGAAGCCAGGAGCGGACCTTGGAGAAGTCGCCTGCCCGGACGCTCGCTCTCCAATCGGGGAGGTCCTTCTGCATCTTCTCCAGGAACATGCCTCCATAGATGTTCCCCAGCGCATAGCTGGGGAAGTAACCGAAGCTCGCGCCCGCCCAATGGGTGTCCTGCATGACGCCCTCCGAGTCGTTCCCGATCTCTACGCCGAGGTACTTGGAATACCTCTCGTTCCATGCCTGCGGCAGCTCTTCAGCGTTAAGCTTCCCGGCAAAGATGTCCTTCTCCAGCTCGAACCGGATGATGACGTGCAGCCCATAGGTCACCTCGTCCGCCTCTATCCTTATCTTGGAACGTTCAGAGATGTTTACCGCTCTCACGAACGCGTCGAGGTCGACGCCGGCCAATGCCTTGCCGGAGACCTTCCTCAGCCGCGGGAGCATGTACGCGAGGAACTCCGGGCTGCGCCCGACCATGTTCTCCACGAACCGGCTCTGCGATTCATGTATGCCGTAGCTCGCGGCGCTTCCAATGGGTTGGTACATCCACTCGATGGGCAACCCTCCCTCGTAAAGCGCATGACCGCACTCGTGAAGGACGCTGAACATGCTCGACCTGAAGTTGTTCTCATAATAGTGGGTGGTCACCCGGACGTCGGTATAGTAGCCGTTGGAAAAAGGATGCTCCGTCTCATCGAGCCGCCCCCACGCCTCTGGCCCGCTGGTCTGGTAACCGAGGAAGTCCATGACCATCGAACTGATCTTGCGCTGAGCGTCGACGGTCACTCTGTTCGAGAGGAACGACCGGTCAGGCGCGTCCCCCTCGTCCACCTTCTTCAAGAGCTTGATGAGCCCGGATCGCATGCCCCCGAACACCTTGGATATCTGCTCCGCGGTCATCCCCGGCTCGTATATGTCAAGCAGCGCGTCATAGGGGGTCCTGGTCCCCTTGGCGTCCATGAGAATGTCTGCGGCCCTCCTCTTGAGCTCGATGTTCTTCGCCAGGTCATCCCGGAACATCGTGAAGTCCTTGGCCGCCTTGGCCTTCTTCCACGCCCCTACTGCGAGGATCTGCTGCTTGGCCATCTCGGCAACGAGCTTGTTCGGGAGCCTGGTCGCCTCATTATAGCTCTTGCGGAGCAAATGGACGTTCCGCCTCTCCTCGGGGCAGAGCGACCCGGACCCACGGTCTTTCTCGATCGCGTCCAGATAGTTCCCGATCTTCCTGTTGGTGATCATCTTATGGACCATCAGGTCGATTAACGAAAGCTGCTCGCTGCGGAGCTCCAGGCCCTTAGCGGGCATCTTGGTCTCCATGTCCCAATGGATGACGTCCCCGGCGGAGCGGAGGACGATCATTTCCTTGTACTTAGCCAGCAGATCGTCGTAGTTCTTCTGAAGTGACGCGGCCATGTTATCGTCCCGTGAACGGCCACGGAGTTCTTAACCCTAGCTAACGGCCGGGCCTTTGAACGCCAGACCCAATAGGCGGCATGCAGGCGTGTGCGAAGCGGGCGGCGCCGCCGTCGTCCCATGGCCGCGGCGGTAGGCGGCAACGTCTCAGTTCCTCTCGCTTATGCCGGGCGGCCGCGCCTCGGCGGCCATCGCATCGATGGGATGCTTGGCTAAGAAGTCAAGGACCAGCGGAACGTATCCTTTGGAAGGCAGCAGGTGCCCGGCCCCCCGGACTATCTCGAACTCCGATCTCGCGATGCCGGCGGCAAGCCTCTCTCCGAAACAGAGCGGCACCATAATGTCCTCGTCCCCATGGATCACGAGGGTGGGGACGGCTATCTTGTGCAGGCGCTCGCGGCTATCGAAGGCATCTAGCGCTGCCTTCTGCCTCGCCAGGCCGTTCAGGACGCTTCGGTCGCAGCTCTCGCCCAGCTCGCATACCGAGGCCTTTCCGCGGAAGAAGCTCTCGGTGGAGCACCAGGTCTGCATCATCGTCTGAAAGGTCTCCATGCTCGCGCCCTCGCGCACGGAGTTGATCATGGCGTCTATGGCGAACCGGGACCGGTTCGGCTCAACGGCGTAGGTGGACATCAGGACGAGGTTGGCGACCTTCTCAGGGTGGCGGAGCACCAGCTCCTGCGCGACGTTCCCGCCCATGGACCATCCCAGCACGTGCGCCCGCTCGATGTCCAAGGCCTCCAGCAGACCCGCCGCGTCATCGGCCATCTGGGCCATTGTGAAGCCGGCGTTCGGCGCTTCGGTGTGCCCGCTCCCCCGGTTGTCGAAGGTGATGACCCTATATGACGAGGACAGCTGAGGCAGGGCCTTCTTCCAGTTATAGAGGTCCCCGTAGAACCCCGTGATGAGCAGCAGCGGCTCCCCCTCGCCTTGCTCGTGATAGTGGATGACAGCATCCCCCACTTTGATCTTGGGCATCTGAAGGCCTCGGTCCGCTCCTTATCATTTTCTCCTGCAGATCATGCGTCAGGCCACCGAGCGGCGGCATCCTCGCGCAGCTTGTACTTCATGATCTTCCCCGAGGCGGTCATGGGATATTCGTCCACGAACGCTATGAACTTGGGGGTCTTGTACCACGCGATCTTGCCCCGGCAGTGGTCCTGGACGTCCTCGGAGGTCATCTGCACGCCTTTCCTCAGGATGATGTAGGCGCCGACCTGCTCTCCGTACTTCTTGCTCGGCACCCCCACGACCTGCACGTCCTGGATCCCTTCCATGTGGTGGATGAAGTCCTCTACTTCCTTGGGGTAGACGTTCTCGCCCCCGCGGATGATCATGTCCTTCAGCCGGCCGGTGATCGAAAGGTACCCATCGCGGTCCATCTTCCCTATGTCTCCGGAGTGGAGCCAACCATGCTCGTCTATGGCCTTGGCGGTCTCAGCGGGCATCTTGTAGTAACCTTTCATCACGTTGTATCCGCGGCAGCACACCTCTCCATGCTCCTCCGGCCCGCATTCGTTCCCGGTGTCAGGATCAAAGAGCTTCACCTCCACTCCTGGCAGGGGTCGACCGACCGTCGAGCATTTTTTCTCGATGGACGGCTCATCGTATCTTGTCTGGGTCATGCCCGGCGACGATTCGGTCAGGCCGAACACGATGGTCACTTCCCGCATGTTCATCTTCTCCACCGCCTCTTCCATGCTCTTCACCGGACAAGGGGAGCCGGCCATGATGCCGGTCCGCAGCGTGGAGAAATCGAACTTGTCGAACAGAGGATGCTCCAGCACGGCGATGAACATCGTTGGGACGCCGTAAAGCGCGGTGCACCTTTCCTTCTCCACGGCCATCATCACGTTCACCGGGTCGTACCTCTCCAAGATGACCATTGTCGCGCCTGAGTTCAGGGAGGCCATCACCCCCAGGACGCAGCCGAAGCAATGGAAAAGGGGCACCGGGAGGCATATGCGGTCCGCGTGGGTGTAGTTCATGTTGGCCGCGATCCAGTAACCGTTGTTCCCGATGTTGTGGTGAGTGAGCATGACCCCCTTGGGGAACCCCGTGGTCCCCGAGGTATACTGCATGTTCACCACGTCGTAGCAGGAGAGGCCAGCCTGCCGCTCCTTGTAATCCGCCTCAGAGGTCTGTACGCCCATGGCCATGACCTCGTTCATAGAGTACATCCCCCTGTGCTTCTCCGGCCCAAGGAACAGGACCCGGCGCAGGTGCGGAAAACGCTCCGAGCGAAGCCGGTCCCGGGGCTGCGACCTCAGCTCCGGAACGAGCTCGTACATCGTGGCGATATAATCGGTGTCCCGGTACCCGTCGATGATGAAGATGTTCTCGGCCTCCGACTGCCTGAGAACGTACTCGATCTCAGAGATCTTGTAGTTGATATTGATGGTGAGCAGGATCGCCCCTATGCGGGCGGTGGCGAACTGCAGGGTGACCCAATGCGGGACGTTCGTCGCCCACACCGCCACCTTCTCGCCCTTCTTGACCCCCAAGGCCATAAGGCCCTTGGCCACCCGGTCGACCGTGGCCGAGAACTCCCTCCAGGTTTCCCGGTAGTCCCGGTCCGCATAGACTATGGCCTCCGTGTCCGGATACCTTGCCACGGTCTCATCGAGCAGCTGGCCCAGAGTGGCCTCTCGAGTTATCTCCTCTCGAACCATGCGGCGCACCTCAGAACGGAGTGTATACGACCGCGTAGATGGCGGCCTTGGCGTTCCCGGCTGCGGACACCTCGTGGGGCACCACCGAGTTGTAGTACATGGAATCTCCGGCCTTCAGGCGGTGCTTCTGTTTCCCATAGGTCAGATCGACCTCGCCCTTCACCACGATTATAAACTCCTCGCCCTCATGGGCCGAAAGGGAGCTCTCTTTGGTCGGCTCGATCTCGATGTACAGCGGCTCCATGTGCCGATCGGTCTTTCCCTTGCCCAGCGGATAGTAGTGGTAGTTCCCCGGTCCGGCCCCGTGGTGAGGAGTGGTCTCCTCCTTCCTCTCCTCCGCATGGACGATGATGGGGTCAGGTATGAACTGGTCGTCCATGAAGGTGCCCAGCCTCTGCCCCATGGCCCGGGACAGCTTCACCAGCATACTGATCGCAGGATAGACCGTTCCGTCCTCAACGTTCCGCACCAGGGCAGGGTCAAGTCCGGCGTTCTGGGCCAGTTCATCGATGGAGAGTCCGAGGCGTTCGCGATAGGTCTTGATGCGGTTTCCTAGTTTATCAGAAATGGACATTTGCTATCCTCCGGGGTTGGTGTTCGAAACGACACGGTCGGGTCGGGAACAAGGCCGCTGGTCCCCGAGCGAATCCGCAAATTCTCTAATATATCTTGCCACAGGGGCCTTCCTGACGGTCGTGGGATCTCCGTTCGTCAACAGGTTCAACCCCGGCCGTTCCTGACCCAGGCCTTGGCGGCCTCGTACACCTTTCGGTTCCTCTCTACCAGCGCGGGCTTCTCGGAGAAGCTGGCGTCCAGGGCCGCGAGCACATCCGCCTCCGGCATGCCCAGAAGGCCCAGTTCGACCATCGCGCCCAGGAAAGCGGTGTTGGCCGCCTTGGGGGTTCCCGATTCCTCTGCTATCCGCATCGCCGGGAACGGCCTAAGGGTGACACCAGGGGGGGCCGCTGGACGCAGGGGAACGGACCCCTCGAACAGCACCGTGCCGCCCTTGACCACGGTAGGGAGGAACTTCTCCAGCGAAGGCTGGTTCATCGCCACCAGGAGGTCAGGGGCGTCCACCGCCGGGGAGCCTATCTCCTTTCCTCCTATGACCACAGAGGCCGACGCGGCGCCCCCTCTCTGCTCCGGACCATAGCTGGGGAACCAAGAGACGTATCTGCCCCCTCTCCCCGCCGCCTCGGCAACGACCAGTCCAAGGCTGAGCACGCCCTGTCCGCCGAAGCCGGAGAACTTCATGTGCCTCTCCTTGAACTTGGGGTCCGGCACAGGGTCGATGCCGCCCTCGGAGCCCTGCATCAGGGCGGTCAGGTCCTTGATGGCGATGGGGGAGGGAGCCGCGGCCGGCTTGGCGGTGTGGTCCCGGAAACAACCCAGGGGGAACACCCTCTCCATCTCCTGGGTCACGAAGTCCGCGGCCTTCAGGGCGTCCATCCTCCAGTTGGTGGGGCAGGGCGACAGGAACTCAACGAACGCGTACCCCTTTCCATCGCGCTGGACCTCCAGGGCCTTGCGCACCGCCCTCTTGGCCTGCATGATGCGCTTGGTGTCCGCCACCGATACACGCTCGATGTAAACCGGAGCGTCTAGCTGGGCCAGGATCTCGCACACCCTAAGGGGGTGCCCGGTCCTGACCACATCACGGCCGAAGGGCGTTGTCGTCGTCTTCTGGCCGGGCAGCGTGGTGGGCGCCATCTGCCCTCCGGTCATCGCATACAGAGAGTTGTTGACGAAGAAGCAGGCGAAATGTTCTCCCCTATTTGCCGCCTGGAAGGCGTTGTTGAACCCTATCGCCCCTAGATCGCCGTCGCCCTGGTATGCGATCACCACCTTGTCCGGCAGCACTCGCGAGAGGCCGGTGGCGACAGCGGACGCCCGCCCATGCGGAGCGGCCACGTTCCCGCAGTCGAAGTAATAATAGCAGAACGCCGCGCACCCCACGGGAGAGACGAACACGGTGCGGTCCTGCAGGCCCAGATCGGCCATCGCTTCTCCGATCAGCTTATGGATGATCCCGTGGCCGCAACCGGCGCAGAATGTGGTGGTCCTGCTCCCATCCTTCCGATCGAAGGTATCATAGAAACCCCTGGCCCTCTTGATCATTCTCTCTCCTCCCTCATGCTGCGGGCCGCCGCGAGCACGTCCTCCACCTTGACCATGTTGCCCCCCATCCTGTTCACCAGGCGAACGTCCGAACAGCTCCCGCGGTCCAGATGCAGCAGGACATCGTCGCGGTACTGCCCGTTGCTCATCTCCACCACGAGGACCTGTCGGTCCCGGACCGCCAAGTTCATCTGCCGGGCGGGGAACGGAGAGAGGGAGATCGGCCGGAACAGGCCAGCCCGAACACCTTCAGCGCGCAGGCGGTCCACCGCCGTGCGGGCTATGCGGGCCGAGGACCCGTAACCGGTCAGAACGATGTCCGCATCCTCCGTTCGATAGCTCTCAGACAGCACCTCGCACTTCATCCGCTCGTACTTCTCCTGCAGCACCTGGTTGTGGACCTCGTGACGGTCTGGGTCGAGGTATATGGAGGTGATGAGGTTCTTCCGGGTCTCAGCGTCGCCGCGCACCGCCCAGGAAGCGGTCTCTGGGGCCTGGGCCACGGCACCAGGCAACTGGAGGGATTCCATCATCTGCCCCAGGACGGCATCCGCGAGGACGATGACCGGGTTGCGGTACTTCATGGCCAGAGAGAAGGCCCTCATGGTCAGGTCGCACATCTCCTGCACCGATCCGGGAGCGAGGACGAGGCATTTGTAGTTGCCATGACCACCCCCCTTTACCGCCTGGTTGTAGTCGCCCTGCTCCGGGCCGATGTTCCCCAACCCGGGACCAGTTCTCATAACATTGACGATCACCGCCGGGAGCTGGGCTCCAGCGAGGTACGATATCCCCTCCTGCATGAGGCTCATGCCTGGGCCGGAGGACGCGGTCATAGCGAGCTTCCCGGCGCTGGCGGCGCCGTAGATCATGTTTATGGAGCCGGTCTCGCATTCAGCCTGGAGGAACTCCTTGCCCATCTGCGGGAAGAGCTCCGCTGCGCCGTGGGCGATCTCACTGGCCGGCGTGATCGGATAGCCGAAGTAAACGTCGCACCCGGCGTAGATGGCGCCGATGGCCACCGCC
>JAKIXL010000067.1:0-258 GCA_022709105.1 Thermoplasmatota archaeon
CCTGCGCGTTTCCGACGCCCGGCGTATGGCCCTCGCCCTGGTCGTTCGATCCTCCCCCGTCGCCGAGGGGCACGTACAGGTAGCCGTCCGGTCCAAAGGCGATGTGGCCGCCGTTGTGGTTCATCTGCGGCTTGTCCACGGTGAGCAGCACCCTCCTCGAACTTGGGTCGGCCCGGGGAGGAGCGCTCTTGTCCGCCCTGTACTCGACAAGATGGTTCGTGCAGTTCCATCCAGCGGGGGCCTCGTCCCTCGGCGGGG
>JAKIXL010000067.1:286-7534 GCA_022709105.1 Thermoplasmatota archaeon
TGGAAAGCCAGCCCCAGAAGTCCACGCTCATCGTAACCGGGATCAAGGTCCACGACCTGGTCCGTTATGTCAAGGAAGGTCTCCAGCTTTCCGCCGGACGCGTCGAGAGAGAACACCTTCCCTATCTGGTCGACGATGTATAGCGTTCTGTCCCCTGGAGGGCTGGTCAGGAACACGGGATTGGCCAGCCCCTCCGCCACAAGCTCCAGCCCGATCTCGGCCTCGACGGTCCTAGGCCGCTCGGCGATCTTGGCCCTTACCGCTGTCCTCGTCATCTGTTCCAATTGTGATCACCTCATTGGACGTGGATGGGGGTGGGATAAATAGATTGCAGGCGGAGGCCAGCCCGCCCATGGCAAACATTGATAAGCGCCGGCCTGAGATTGTAACCGCCAGGTGTCAAGATGTCCAAGATGGATGAGTATCGCTCGAAGTGCAACTGTCCGCCCTGCCCCACCTATCTGGAGTGCGCAAAGGAGAAGGACGAGCTCGCCTTCTGCATGAGCAAAAGGAGCTCCTGCATCAAGGAGATGAAGGTGTGCTTTTGCCCCGGTTGCCCGGTCCATAAGGACCTGGACCTGCAGTTCATGTACTACTGCATTCGAGGCAACGAATCGGAGCAGGAGCATAAGAGGCCGCGTTAGGGCCGCCTTCTAGAGAGGCGATGTCCATGGAACCTATCGATGGCTGGTGGGTGTTCCCGGGCTTCAGGATCGAACTGGTCTCCACCGGCCTCCACAAGCCGACCAACGTGGCGCCGGTCCAGAGACCGGGGAGGAACGATGACGATCCGCTGCTCTACGTAAGCATGCTGTATGGCGAGATCAAGGTCATCACCAGGGACTGTCAGGCCCACACCTACGCCGACGGGCTGCTGAACTACCGGCCGGACTACGTCCTGCCGGGCTCGGGAGAGTCCGGAGTGACGGGGGTCCAGGTGGAGCCGTCTTCCGGGGACGTGTTCGCGTCCATGCTCTACAAGGACGGGAACGACTTCAAGGGCGAGGTCGTCCGCATGAAGGGAAAGCTCCGCGCTGAGAGCATCGAGACGGTGTTGGACGGGATACCTTCGGTCCTTGCCGCGCACCAGATACAGGCCCTCACCTTCGGTTTCGATGACAAGCTGTACGTCACCACCGGGGACGGCCTCACCACGCCGCAGACCGCGCAGGACGACCGTGACCCCCGGGGCAAGGTGCTGCGCTTCAACCTCGACGGCAGCGTGCCTGTCGACAACCCCTCGAACGGCAGTCCGGTGTACGCCAAAGGGTTCAGGAACCCGTTCGGGGCGGCGTGGCGCAAGAGCGACCGCTCGCTGTACATCACTGACAACGGGCCCCGCACGGATGACCGGATCGCCAAGGTCGTGCCCGGCGGGAACTACGGATGGTCTCCGGACATGCGCAGCGGCTCTCTGTTCTGGTGGCACTTCACTCAGGCGCCCACCGCCCTCGACTTCATGCAGGATGGCCAGTTCCCAGAGGAGTTCCACGACGAACTGTTCGTCGCCCTGGCCGGTCCGGCGAGGTACAGGTCACCTGTCCGCAAGGGAAAGAGCGTGATCAAGATGCGGCTGAACGAGGACGGCACCGGCGTCAGGTCCTACGATGAGTTCCTGGCGTACATCGGTCCCGGCCTGGGCATGCCGGTAGGGCTGGCTTTCGGCCCCGACGGTCTGTACTTCACTGACCTGCACGGCGAGGGCGACATCTTCGGCCAGAGGCCGGGGGGCAGCGTGTACCGGGTCGTCCCCATCGACGGGTGGAGGTGGTATGATGACCAATGAGAGACGACCCTGCCCGGCGGAGACCAAGGAGGCCAGGGTGAGGGACACCGAGGAGAACGCCAAGAGATGTTTCTGCCCCGGCTGCCCCACCTTCGATGAGTGCATGATCGAAGGACGGGAGAGGCTGTACTGCGCGCGCGGCTCGACCCGTTGCCGCCTGGTCCGGCTCGGCTGCGTCTGCGGGGAGTGCGATGTGGCCATCGAGAACGGGCTATCGTCCAACTACTATTGCGACGGCGGCCCGGCCAAGTTCTGACCGTGGCCGGCGCCCGTCTCGGACGGCAGGGGCCCACATCGCGTGTCCGATGGGATCGCAAGACCGATCGGACGCAGGGAGGCGGTCAAGGCTCTCTCTCGACCTTATGCGGCCGCCCAGCCTTCTCCGGTATAATGAGCGCGGCCGCTAAGGGGCCTCTAGGCCTTCTTCAGTGCCCACCCGTTCGCGTCCTGGTCCTATTGGCCCAGCCCTTTGACGAGCACGATCAGGCCGAAATAGCAGAATCAGCCGGACCGTGCCAATGGCCAGGACGTTCTTGGCAATGAGCCGCGCCAATCACATGACCGTCCCTTCGTTCGAGGCCTCTGCTCTCAAAAAGAGGAGGACGAGCTGCCAATGCCCGGCCTTCTCGATAACGTACAGCGTCCGGTCCTGCTGGTTCGGACCCTGGTCCATGTCCGATCATCGAGGACAAAGCATGACCTGCCCCGCTGCCTTAGCGTCCATAGTTATGGCCGAAGGCCGTTTCGACCGTGCTCGAGGAGCTTCAGGCCCCTCGCCCGCTCGGAGGGATCTCAGCGGTCCTGAAAGGGCGCGGACGCTGCCTTCACGCGGCGTGATCCTCAAGATGAACAAAACGGCCGAATTTGCGGCCAGCTCGACGAAGGCCGCCATGTTCCGGACCTGCCCGGGCGGAGCACGCCGCCTCGATCCCGGGCCTTTCCGGTGCCGGGGTCAGGGGCCTGATGGCGCGACCCCATCATCTCCCGGCCATCGTCCTTCCGGTCACTCAGGGCTCGCATGGACCGCTCTATATCGATCTCTTGGCAGGCCCTTCCTTCCTCTCTCCTGCCCCTCCCTCTTTCTCGCCAGAGATGGGGGCCATGCCCTCGCCGCCCCCCATAGGGGCGTAGATGCCTGATACTGTCTTCGAGCGGTCGGTGTCGGAAGGGGTTCTGCTGAGCGTCTGGTCCCTCAACCTGAGCTCCTCCTCATCGAGCCTCTCGCTTTCCTCGGGCCTGCGTTGCATCCTCTCTCGCATCTCCATAGCATGCCTCCTGCTGATCCTATCAGCAAAGGATGCTGGCAGTTACCGCTATTAATCGCCTGGCCGCTCCTCATGCAAAAACTGGAGGGGCAGAACGCCGGAGCGAAGGGTGGCCGGCAATGCCTTCAGCGGCATGGACGCCGAGGCCACCTTTATGGCGAACGCGCGAAGGACCTTAGGGGTTGGACGCGGTCCCCCCGTCTTATCCCAGGCCATGCATTCAGGCCTCCCGAGGGAGCATTATTGACTGAGGAAGGATGGAGGGGGTAGGAAGGCCAAAATGGCTTGGAGCCGAGATCAAGGCCGTTCCGCTCCAACAGGGCGGGGCCTCGGGCCAAGGGCCGCGGCCGAGATGAGAGCGGTAGACCGACGCCGAGCCCTGAAGTGGAAGGACCTAGCCCAAGGGGGCCCTCTCCCGTCAAGGCCGGCACGGACCATGAGCGAACGATAATTCAGGTGGATACGTTTTTGAACGGACTTCGCCTTCATGACCCCGTGGCATCGGCCGGCAGCGACAGGCTGGACAGGCTCGTGATCGAGAGGTACCGTATAGGGTACGACGAGCACAAAGAGAGGCATCAGGGCATGCTGAAGGAGATCACCGAGAGAGCGCTCGGTTCCCCGGTCTACGCTGGCCGGACAACACGGACCACGTCCTTGGACGATCTCAGCACGCTGCCCCTCACCACCTACGATCACATCTTCGAGCGCATCGAGCAGGACGGCCTGGAAAATGTACTGCTGTCCCCATCACAGATAAACTTCCGGACATCTGGCTCCACCGGCAAGCCCAAATCGTTCCACTATGGTGCTGAGGACATCGACCGGTTCGCCCTGGAGTACGCCGTGGTCTCCAGGATGATGGGGATAAGGCCGGGGATGAGGGGATGGAACCTGGGAGGCCCGCTGCCGGACGTCTCGGGATACATGTTCGACCAAGCCAAGGACGTGCTGGAGATGGCCGATTCGGTGTCCACACTCCTCAAGGACGACAAGGACCTCATCATCGCCCTGAGGCGCATCTCTTCGGAGAGGAAGGTGGACATCATGGCCACCGCCGCCCTCATGCTCTATCTCATCGGCAGGATGGGCAATGAGCCCGGCTTCCTGCACGGCCTCATCGAGGACAAGGCCATGCGGTCCTACCGCCTCCCCCGGCCTTTGGCCAAGCTCGCCCGGCGAATATACCTCCGGGGCGTCGACCTGGACGCTCTGAAGAGCATCACCGGCGAGGTAACCATAGCCATCTCCTACGCAGAGCCGCTGAATCCATACTTGAGCGAGCTGAAGAGGTGCTATCCACGCATCCAGGTCCATGATGCGTACGGAAGCACCGAGAACCCCATTACCGCGGTGCAGATCGACCGTTCGGTGAACGGCCTCAGCTTCTTCATCCACACGCTGATACCTGAGATCGCGACCACCGAGGACGTTATTAAGCACAACGCAGACCCCGGGCATACGGTCAGGGGCGTCCCGTGGTACGAGTGGAAGGAGGGCATGAGGGGGGAGCTCATAGTAACCCGAGAAGGCCAGTGCCTGCCCCTGGTGCGGTATCCCACGGGAGACGTGATCGAGGTGCTGGACCCGGCCCATAGCATGACCGTGAACTTCATCCCCAGATAATTTCCAGCCTCGTCCTTGGCCTCGAAATCGGTGGAGACCCTCGATTTCGAGGCCAAGGACGAGGCTGGAAATTATCTGGGGATGAAGTTCTACTCCCGCTACGTGAACGAAGCGCTCCACAGGTCCAGCAACGTGAGGTGGTGGGAGATGTACAACATCAAGGAAATGCCCGCGCGCCTTGCGGTGGCGGTCATACCGGAAACGGACCCCGCGGACATCGCCCGGTACAAGAACGAGATCGTCCGGCGCCTGACCCATGAGAGGTCGGACATCCCTCACTCGTTCCAGACCGCCAACGACCTGGGGAAACTGGACATAATAATCCTTCCGTCCAAGGCCTACGACGTTGTCGAGGCCGAGATCGGCCGCCGGATCAGGGAAGGACGCTCCTACGGGCAGCTCAAGCCGAAGCACATATACGTGGTCCCGGACGACCGCGAGTTCCGCCGCTTGATGGGCGAGAGGTACGGCACCGAAGGCCAGGCAGGCCTGCGGGATGCAAGAGCGCGGGAACCTTAACCGGCCACGGTGGCATTTGCACGCCCGCTACGGCCATCATCGGCATGACGACGCAGATGACGATGCCGGTAATGGACACCTCGCCCCTCTGGCGAAGGGGACGTGCAGGCTCTAACCTCTCGGACAGCATATATATTGACGCAGAACACATAGAAAGCGTCGTGGAACGTGGTGCCGCGTGACCATCATCTGCTGCAGGGACCTGACCAAGGTCTACATTACAGGAGATATCAGGGTCGAGGCTTTGCGAGGGATAGACCTGGACATCGAAAGGGGAGAGATGGTGGCGGTCATGGGTCCGTCCGGATGCGGGAAGACCACCTTGCTTAACTGCTTGTCCGGCCTTGACGAGATCACCTCGGGCAAGGTCCGCATCGAGGGCACGGATATCGCATCCATGAGCGATGATAGGAAGGCCAGTTTCCGTGCCGACCGTATGGGGTTCATTTTCCAGTTCTACAACCTGCTGCCTGTCCTCTCAGCCACGGAGAACGTGGAGCTCCCCCTGTTGATCAAAGGGGTCCGCGACGCGGATGCCAAGAGAAAGGCCGAGATGATGCTGGACATCGTCGGACTGAGGGCCCGGGCGGCGATGCGTCCGGCATCTTTGTCCGGCGGCGAGAGGCAGCGGGTGGCCATCGCCCGGGCATTGGTCAACGACCCGGCAATAGTCTTCGCCGACGAGCCGACTGGAGATCTGGACAAGAGGACCGCCGACGATGTGATCGACCTCCTACGTCGACTCAACCAGGAGCAGGGCCAAACCTTCATCATCGTGACCCACGACCCGGAGGTGGGAGCGAGATGCGATCGCATCGTCCATATGCGTGACGGCCGGGTGGTGAGCAGTGGCGAGGGGACATCTATGATCGCCGGAGCGGCCCGGGAGCAGGGGTGAGGTCTTGGGCCGGGCCCGGACCATTGCGGCCATTGCGCTATTATTGGCATTTATCATCGCTGCCTGGTATGTCCTGCCCCTCACCTACGCGGTCCTGTCGAGCATCGCCATGGCGGCCCTTCTTGTGCTAATGGACGCAAGGAACAACCGCATACTGTTCACCATGGGCTGTCGCAACATTCAGAGGCGCAAGGGCACGACCGCCCTGGTCATTTCCGGCCTCATGGTGGGGACCGCCATTATAACGGCGTCATTCATCGTGGGCGATACCCTTGACAACATGATCGTGTCTGAGGCCATCAAGGGAAGCGGAGGCGCCGACTTCGTCATCGAGGACGTGGGGAGAGAGGGCAGCCCGCCGCTCAACGCATCGCTGACCGCCTCCCTGGAGAGCGACCTACGCAGCATCGGCAACGTCCGCGCGGTTCGTTCGTTCCTGCGGTCCACCTCAGGGGTCCTGGACGATAGGACCCAGCTCTTCGAGGCAAACGCCGGCCTAATGGGGCTAACGCCCGAGCTCCTGTCCGATTTCCGCCTTATGGACATCTCAGGGGACCGCGTGGTCGACGTGCCGGCCGGGGGGGAGGCGTACATCAATGAGAAACTCGCCATCGCTCTGGACGCTGCGGTCGGCGATCGGCTGACTCTGCTCCTGGGCAACAGGAGCGTGAACATGATGGTCCATAGAATGATAAGCTATGAGCATCTGGGCAGCTTTGGCCTCGGCCCGCGCCTTTTCGTGAGCCAGGCGGACGCGCAAGAGCTTCTTGGCAAGCCTGATCAGAGTAACACGCTGCTGCTCTCCCTGGACCGCCGCGACATGTCCGACATCGATCGGGCAAGGGAGCAGGTCGGTCCGATATTGGAGGCCCACATCTCGAAAGGCCTTAAGGTCACGGGGGACAGGCAGGAAAAGATCGATATCGGGCTGAAGGAGATGTCCGCATACACCAGCCTTTTCTTCCTTCTAGGCTCTTTCTCGATCATCGCCGGGATCGTCCTGATCGCCAACATATTCACTATGCTGGGGGAGGAGCGGAAGAGCGAGATGGGCATTTCCAGGGCCATCGGGATGAAGAGGTCCCAGCTCGTTAGGGCACTCACCTATGAGGGGATGCTCTATGCGGCCATGGCTGCCGGGGCAGGGACTCTGG